>JAISKX010000203.1 GCA_031260765.1 Endomicrobium sp.
GGCAAACTTGACCCTGTTATAGGCAGGGATGATGAAATCCGCCGCTGTGTTCAAGTTTTATCGCGCAGGACTAAAAATAATCCTGTGATAATCGGCGAGCCGGGCGTAGGAAAAACGGCGATAGTGGAAGGGCTTGCCCAAAGAATAATCTCAGGCGATATTCCGGAAACTCTTAAAGACAAAAATGTGATTGCTTTGGATTTGGGCGCTTTGATTGCAGGAGCTAAATACAGAGGCGAATTTGAAGATAGACTAAAAGCCGTATTGAAAGAAATTCAAGGCGCTAATGGGAAAATAATACTTTTTATAGACGAACTTCATACAATAGTCGGAGCCGGCGCCGCCGAAGGGGCGGTTGACGCAGCTAATATGTTAAAACCTATGCTTGCAAGGGGCGAGTTAAAACTTGTAGGAGCCACCACTCTTGACGAATACAGAAAACATATAGAAAAAGACGCGGCTTTAGAACGCCGTTTTCAACCTGTTTATGCAGGCGAGCCTTCCGTAGAGGATACTATCGCCATTTTGCGCGGCATAAAAGAAAAATATGAAGTCCATCACGGAGTGAAAATAAAAGATTCGGCTTTGGTCGCCGCCGCGGCTATAAGCGCAAGATATATTACGGACAGATTTTTGCCTGACAAAGCTATAGATTTAATTGACGAAGCTGCAAGCAAGTTGAGAATAGAAATAGACTCTATGCCGAGCGAGCTTGACGCCGTAGAGCGCCGTTTGAGGCAATTGGAAATAGAAAAGCAGGCTGTAAAAAAAGAGACGGACGCCGCTTCTAAAGAAAGATTGTCCAATATGGAAAAAGAGATTGAAAAATTGAAAAGCGAATCCGCTAATATGAAAGTTCAATGGGAAAAAGAAAAAGAAGCTATTTCTAATATAAGAAAACTCAAAGCAAATCTCGAGCAGATGAAAATAGAGGAGCAAAAGCTTGAAAGAAGCGGAGATTTAAACGCAGTGGCTGAAATCAGATACGGCAAAATTCCTCAGACTCAAAAACAACTTGATGAGGAGAATAAAAAATTAACATCCCTGCAAAAAGAAAACAAGATGTTAAAAGAAGAAGTTGATGAAGAAGATATAGCCGAAGTGGTAAGCAAATGGACGGGCATACCGGTAAGCCGTATGCTTGAAGGTGAAATGCAAAAACTTTTGCAATTGGAAGACAGATTGCATAAGCGCGTAGTCGGACAAGATGAGGCTGTCGGCGCTATTGCAAACGCCGTGCGCAGAAGCCGCTCCGGGCTTGCCGACCCCAATAAACCGATAGGGACATTTTTATTTTTAGGACCTACTGGGGTAGGCAAAACTGAACTTGCCAAAGCCTTAGCCGAAATTTTATTTAATGATGAAAAAAATATAGTCCGCATAGATATGTCTGAATATATGGAAAAGCACAGCGTGTCGCGTTTGATAGGCGCTCCTCCCGGATATGTCGGTTTTGAAGAGGGCGGACAACTCACAGAGGCTGTGCGCAGAAGACCTTATAGCGTAATCCTTTTTGACGAGATAGAGAAAGCCGATAGTGAAGTTTTTAATGTTATGCTTCAAATCTTTGACGATGGACGGCTAACTGACGGACAGGGGCGGACTGTTGATTTTAAAAACAGCGTCATCATAATGACTTCAAATTTAGGCTCTCAATTTATACAAGATTACGAAAATTACGACGATATGAAAGTAAAAGTTATGGACGAATTGCATGGACGTTTCCGTCCGGAATTTTTAAACAGAATAGACGAAATCATAATATTTAAGAAACTTGATAAAGCTCAAATCAATAAAATCATTGATATTCAGCTCCAATTCTTTGAAGAGAGGCTTGCAAGCAGAAAGATTTTTGTAGAGCTTACAGAAAGGGCGAAAGATTTTGTCGCTATCAAAGGCTATGACGCGGCTTTCGGGGCAAGACCTTTAAAGAGAGCTATTCAAACTTATCTTTTAAATCCTCTTTCTTCTGAGATTCTCGCCGGAAGGATTAAAGAAAATGATAGAGTGACTATAGATAAGAGCTCGGATAAAGACGAAGTAATTTTTAAAAAAACTTATTTGAATTAAAAAGAGGATTATTATGAATATAACGCAGAAAATCATTTCAAAACATTTGTTGAGCGGACAGATGAATGTTGGTTCAGAGGTCGCTTTAAAAATAGACCAAACATTGACTCAAGACGCCACAGGCACTATGGCTTATTTGCAGTTTGAGGCTATGGGAGTTAGCAAAGTAAAAACAAAACTTTCGGTAAGTTATGTTGACCACAATACTTTGCAATCGGGTTTTGAAAATGCCGACGACCATAAATTTTTACAAACCATAGCGGCTAAATACGGCATTGTTTTTTCTCCTGCGGGCAATGGTATATGCCATCAAGTTCATTTGGAGAGATTTGGAGTTTGCGGACAGACTTTAATAGGCGCGGATTCACATACTCCCACTGCTGGAGGTTTAGGCATGCTTGCTTTTGGCGCAGGCGGTTTAGAAGTCGCTTCCGTTATGGCGGGACAGCCCTTTTATATAACAATGCCTCAGATAGTCAAAGTCAATTTAAAAGGCAAATTGAAAGGCTGGGCGAGTTCAAAAGATATTATTTTGGAATTATTGCGCCTTTTGACAGTCAAGGGCGGCAGAGGTAAAATTTTTGAATTTGTTGGAGACGGCGTTAAATCATTAAACATTCCAGAAAGAGCGACTATAACAAATATGGGCGCGGAACTCGGAGCTACTACAAGCGTTTTCCCTTCAGACGCAGTTACAAAAGATTTCTTAAAAAAGCAAAACAGACTTTCGTCATGGAAAGAAATATCCGCTGATAAAGGCGCTAAATATGACGATGAAATAGAAATAGATTTGAATCAATTAGAGCCTTTAATCGCTTGTCCTCATTCTCCCGATAATGTTAAAAAAGTAAAAGAAATAAAAGGCGTCAAGGTAAATCAAGTATGCATCGGTTCTTGCACGAATTCTTCTCTTAACGATATGCTTCTCTTGGGCGGATTGTTAAAAGGTAAAAAGATAAATAAGGATATAAGCCTTGTTGTTTCGCCGGGGTCAAGACAAACGCTTGATATGATTGCGAAAGACGGAGCCTTAGCTGATATAATTGAAAGCGGAGCGAGAATTCTTGAATGCGCTTGCGGGCCCTGCATAGGAATGGGGCAATCTCCAAAAAGCGAAGGCGTATCCATTAGAACTTTCAATAGAAGTTTTAAAGGCAGAAGCGGAACAAAAGACGCTTTTATCTATCTTGCTTCTCCCGTCGTAGCCGCGGCGGCGGCTTTAAAAGGCGAGATTATAGACCCATCTAAAGTTTTTACCAAAAAACCGAATATAAAAATTCCCAATAAATTTATTATAGACGACGCTCAATTTCAAAAACCGTCTGCTAAACTTGCTAAAACGGAAATCATAAAAGGGCCTAATATAAAGTCTCTTCCTCAATTTGGCTCTCTTGAAAATTCTCTCAAATGCACAGTCATTATAAAAATAGGCGACAATATAAACACTGATGATATTATGCCTGCCGGCGCGAAAGTCCTCCCCTATCGTTCTAATTTAGAAAAAATATCTCAATTTGTGTTTTCCGCTATTGACGCTGATTTTGCCGAAAGAGCAAAATCTATTGAAAGCGGTATTATAATCGGCGGGGAAAATTATGGTCAAGGCTCGTCAAGAGAGCATGCCGCTCTTGCTCCTCGTTTTCTCGGGATAAGAATAGTTTTGGTCAAATCTTTCGCGAGAATACATCTTGCAAATCTTATAAATTTTGGCATAGTTCCTCTCACTTTTGAAAATGCCGCCGATTATGATTTGCTCAATGCTGGCGAGACAATAGTTTTTGAAGATATAAAACAAAAAATAAAAGACAATCAAAGCATCATTGCAAAAATCGGAGATAAAGAAATAAAAGTTAAGTATGAACTTACTCAAAGGCAAAAAGAAATAATCTTTGCAGGCGGAATGCTCAATTGGGTAAAAACAACATTAGGGGTTCTCTAAAAAACAGTCTGTGTCGTCAGATTGCGGGTCAAGCCCGCAATGACGGAGAGCGTTAAAATAGTTTTTTAGAGAGACCTATTAGC
>JAISKX010000234.1 GCA_031260765.1 Endomicrobium sp.
AAAATACGCTCAAAATGCTTCGCGGAAGTGCAATAGTTCCCTCCACCTGAAAGGGGGAGGGTGAGGGAGGGGGTCAACGCAGAGCGGCAGTTGTCGTTATACAAAAACAATCTCATCGTTTGGAAAATATACTGCAATTTGATACACTCCGCGCACAAACAGCATAAATATATGCTGTTGATAAAATAAAAGGGAGGAAAAAATGAAGAAAATTTTGGTTTTGGCGGTTGTTGCTGTGATTTCTGTCGGGCTTTTGGCTTGCGGCGGGGCAAAAAATAAGGCTACGGTAATCAAACTTGGTTATTCGCAGGGAGATGGGACTGTTCTTTATAAGGGGCTTGCTGAATTTGCAAGATTGGTAAAAGAACGCTCTAATGGAAGGCTTGAAGTGCAGATTTTTACTTCTAATCAGTTGGGAAGCGATGAAGATGTTATTGAACAGGCAACGCAGGGCGGACCCATTGCTCTTTTGACAGACTCTGCAAGAATGAGCAATTATGTCAAAGATATGGGCATTCTTATGATGGGCTTTTTTGCCGACAATTATGATGAGTGTTTGGCTGTGACAAAAAGCGAAAGCTTTGCCAAGTGGTCAAAAGAATTGTCTGATAAAAACGGAATAAGAGTTCTTGCTTTCAATTTCTATGACGGTCCTCGCGATTTTTATTCCAATAAACCTATCAATAGTCCCGCAGATTTGAAAGGGCAGAGAATAAGAACTATCGGTTCGCCTGTATGCACAGAAAGCATTCGCGCTATGGGGGCTACTCCAATTTCAATGTCTTGGGGCGATTCCTATAATGCAATACAATCAGGCGCTATAGAAGGAGTGGAAGCGCAAGCGACTGCCGCATATCCCGCTAAACTCTTTGAAGTGACAAAATATATAGTAAAAACCGACCATTTCCAACTTCTTAATGGGATAATCATCAGCGAGAAATTCTTTCAGACCTTATCTGCCGCTGACCAAAAACTCTTGATAGACGCCTGCCAAGAAGCTGGAGCGGCTAATGCAAGAGCGGTAGAAAAAGCCGGCGGGGAATTAGAAGCAACTATGGAAAAAGGCGGTATTAAAATAATAAGACCAAATCTTACGCCTTTTAAAGCTGCCGTTGAAGGCGCATATCAGAAACTCGGATATGATAAACTCAGAGACCAAATCTATAAGGAAATAGGCAAAAAATAATCAGTTCAAATCCCCGCTTTTTAAAAAAGCGGGGATTTTTTTATGGGGGGATAAATTGATGAAGAGTATTTATAATAAATTTTGTAAGGCGGAAGAGATTCTTGCGGGCTTTTTGCTTGCGTCTATTACTGTTTTGGTTTTCGCCTCCGCTATGGCGCGCACTGCGGGTTATCCTATGAATTGGGCGATGGATGTGTCTATGTTGTTTTTTGGTTGGGAAGTGTTTTTGGGAGGCGATATCGCTATTCGTTCAAGAAAATTAGTAAATGTGGATATGTTTGTGGTAAAACTGCCGGGAATAGTTCAAAAATTACTTGGTCTTATTTTTGCTTTCATCATACTCATTTTTCTCTTTGTTTTGGTTAGATACGGCATACCGCTATGTCTTGAAACTACAAAGAGGCTTTTTCAAACTTTGCCCATTTCTTATGCTTGGTGCACTTTGGCTGTGCCTTTATGTTCAATTTTTATGATTATATCGCAGGTGATACAAATAATAGAAGATATTAAAAAACCTGCGCAAAAATGGGGGAGGAATTGATATGGCTCTTGTAATTGTTTTATTTCTATTTTTTCTTTTATTAGGTATGCCTATAGCCTTTGCAATCGGCATTTCGGGCTTTTCTTTTTTCTTAAGCAATCCGGAAATTCCTATGACTATAGTAGTTCAAAAAGCGCTTTCCACAACGCAATCTTTTACTATGCTTGCCATACCTCTTTTTATTTTCGCCGGCAATTTGATGAATAATACAGGCATAACAAAAAGGCTGATAAAACTTGCAAATGTTGTCACCGGACACATGTATGGAAATCTCGCTCAAGTTTCTTGCGTGCTTGCCACGCTTATGGGCGGGGTGTCGGGCTCTGCTACCGCCGACGCCGCTATGCAGGCGCGGATTTTAGGTCCAGATATGGTCAAAAAAGGATATTCTAAAGGTTTTGCCGCGGCAATCAATGCCGTGGCGGGTCTTATTGTCGCCACTATACCGCCGAGTATGGGTTTAATTATTTACGGCTCTGTGGGAGAAGTTTCAATAGGCAGACTATTTGCCGCCGGCATATTGCCGGGTATTCTTATGATGGCTTTCCTTATGATAGCGGTGTCTATAACTTCCCGCAGAAATGGATATATGCCTGAAAATGAAAAAATGTCCAGCCCAAAAGAAATTTTTAAGGCTTTGATAGAGGGAATATGGGCGCTATTATTTCCTATTTTACTCATTTTGTTTATTCGTTTCGGCATTATGACGCCTTCAGAATCAGGCGCCTTTGCCGTAGTATATGCGCTTGTCATAGGGACTATTGTGTATAAGGAACTCACTTTCAAAACTTTGATAAAATCCCTTGTGGATTCAAGCAGAGATATAGCGGTCATAATGTTTATAATCGCATTGTCAGGGATTTTCGGTTATGGAGTGGTATATGAACAACTCCCTTTGCAAATAGCAAATGGGCTTTTAGGCGTCACAAGCCAGCCTATTTTGGTGTTAATGATGATAATTTTAATTTTAGCTATATGCGGAATGTTTATGGAAACAACAATTATAGCTTTGATTTTGACCCCCATATTATTACCAATGGTAAAACAAATAGGAGTTGACCCTGTGCATTTTGGAATAATTATGATGACAGTTGTCACAAGCGGTATAGTGACGCCGCCTGTGGGGGTATCGCTTTTTGCGGTATCATCTATATTAGAATGTCCCGTAGAAGAGACTGCAAAGCAGGAAATCCCATTTTTAATTGCTATTTTGGCTGTGGTTTTGGTATGTGTTTTCTTTCCAAAATTCGTTTTAGTGATACCCGATTGGATTTTCGGCATTGCTACGATATAAGGATGGACTCCTATGATAGCATTGATTTCTCATTGATTTTTCAATGCGATATTGAAAATATTTAAAAAGAGGAATATTTATGCTTAGAAATGCCTATTTACCCTTCAATCACTTATCATTTACTTTAATTTCGGAGGCTTTATGAAGAAACTATTTCTTACGTTAATCTCAATACCCATATTCTCTTTTTTGGTATTTGCACAGGGAGATTTTATTGGCGCCGTCAGCATTGATAATGGCGCTAAACAATCCATATCTATACATACAGATTCCAATGGGGTTTATGTATATCAGCTTCCTAAAAACTTTGAAGGCAATAAAATTGTTCTGGAATTTAACAATATGGACATAATCCGAAATATGTTTGATAAAGGCGAATCTATCATTGTAAATAACCCAAATAAGGTTGTATTGTTCATAGAGCAAAACAAAATCAAAAATAGGATAGATGAATATATAGTAATAGGCGATGATGGGAAAACTCTGGCGCTCTATTCCGCTAAAAAGGCTGAAACTTATGCTATATCCATAAAACCAGCTTCATTTTATAGCCAATACAATAAAAATAAATTTGATGCTGAAGAAAAAGTTAGATTAGCCAAATTGGAACAAGAGCAAAAAGAATTTCAGAGAATGGATAATTTTAAGAAATTGATATATGAAAATCCTTTAAATTCGCAAAATTATAAAGATTTTACTCCCCAAGAAATATTTGACGCTTTTTCATCTTATGTTGACCCGGTTCAATCTGTTGCCAATATAAGCAGTCCAGAAAATGGCAAGCTCGTTTATTTTGAAGCAATACAAATTTTTCAAAAGAGGGGAAATGACGCTTTCCTTTTTAATTTAAACAATACAATTTTCTATGGTAGTCTATCTCCAGATTGCAAACGCGGCGTTTATAAAGATAGACAAGTAGTGAAAATTTGCGGCGTAATTGATGGGACGCATTCTTATACGACTATATTCAATGAAATAAGAACTATACCAAAAGTCATAATCTATGCCATATTTCCAAATAA
>JAISKX010000227.1 GCA_031260765.1 Endomicrobium sp.
CTTTTTTTAGGCGGGGGAAGGACGCGAAAATGCTATCTTTTCCCTAACAGACCTGATTTGTGCATTAAAATATTCAATGATTTCACTACTCTTTCTCAAAAGCGTAATGATTTCAGAGAAATGATATATTTACACAATGTTCTATTGCGCAAACATTTTAACGATTATATGAGCGAGCCTGTGGGAATAGTTATAACAAATCTTGGGCTCGGATATGTTTTTGAAGTTATCAGAGATTATGGCGGGCCAATATCAAAAAGTCTATCGGCTATACTTGAAGATAGAGTTTTGATGAAAAAAAACTTTAATAAGGTAGTCTCGGCAATAAAAGCTTTTAAGAAAGTGTGCTGGGATAATGCTCTTGTTACCAGAAACACTAATCCTGATAATTTACTGCTGCAAGAAAAATCTTCGCAAGATACAAAACTTGTGTTAATTGACGATTGGGGGTCAAACTCTTTCATTCCGATTGAATACTCTTCAAAAATATTGGCGAGGAAAAAACTTCAAAGATATTGGGATAAACTTGCCGCGTTCATTGAAAGATATGAAAGCGAGGATGCATTAAAAATTGCGTCAATTTGGAGATATAAAAGTTGCAGGAAATGATAAAACTTGTCTAAATTTTTGCTATAATTGCGCCCGTTTGAAGGACGCTTTGAATATAAATCTCAAAATTTATATAGCAGTAAATAAAAAGCTCTGGCAAACCTTGCTTAGAGCTTATTTTTTTGTATGGAGTAAATTATGTTAATAAACAAATTGAATGGAAAAAGAAAGGCTATTGATAGGATTGATAAAGATATTGTTAAACTTATCAATAAAAGAGCTCAAATTGCTTTGGAAGTCGGCAAAGTCAAGAAGGAAAAAGGAGCGGTCGTTTATTCTCCATCTCGGGAAAAAGAAGTGTTTAGACAAATCCTATCCTTAAAAAATACTGTTAAAGAAGACGATTTGATGGCGATTTATTCTGAGATTATAAGCGCATGCCGCAATTTGGAAACCACTACAAAAATCGCTTTTTTAGGTCCTTGGGCTACTTTTACTCATCAAGCGGCTATTAGAAAGTTCGGCTCTTCGGCTATTTTTGTTCCTTGCGCAGTGATTGCAGATGTTTTTGATGAAGTGGAAAAGGCTCGCGCAGATTTTGGCGTCGTGCCTATTGAAAATTCAAATGAAGGCTCTGTAAATGTCACCCTTGATTTACTTGTTGATTCAGAACTTTCCATTTGCGGCGAAATAAGTTTAAAAATTGAGCAATGTTTTTTGGCAAAAGAGCCGAAAAACAAAATTTTAAGAGTTTATTCTCATCCTCAGGCATTGGCTCAATGCAGAAATTGGCTTAGCGCCAATTATCCGGATATTGAAGTTATACCGGTATCGTCCACAGCAGAAGCCGCTAAAAAAGTTTCAAAAGAGAGTTTTTCTGTAGCTATCGCTTCTGAGGCGGCGGCTAAAATCTATAATCTTTATCCATTGGCAAAAGGAATACAAGACGGCGCGCAGAATTTTACACGCTTCTTGATAATAGGAAAAACAAAAACCAATTCCAGCGGGCAAGACAAGATAAGCCTTGCTTTGATGATAAAAGATAAAGTCGGCGCATTATATAATCTGCTTGGAGTTTTTGGTAAAAACGGAGTCAATTTGACGCGAATTGAGTCCCGCCCGTCAAAGAAAAAGTTGTGGGAATATATATTTTTCATAGACATAGAAGGGCATATTGAAGATAAAAAAATAATATCCACTATTGAAAAAGTTAAAAAGCATTGCGTTTTTGTAAAAGTTTTAGGAGCATATCCAAAATTTTAAAAAAAGGAGATATTTGATGGAAATATCAAAAATTGTTCGTGAAAGTTGTAGGAGTTTTGAGCCTTATGTAGCGGGAAGACCTATAGAGACAATCAAAAGGGAATTGGGTTTAAAGAAAATCGTCAAACTTGCTTCAAATGAAAACCCTGTGGGACCTTCAAAGTTGGCTGTTGCGGCGCTGAAAAAGAAAGCAAAAGACGCTTTTTTCTATCCCGATTCCAATTCTTTTGAACTTAAAAAAGCCTTGTCCGAAAAATATAAATTACCTCCGCAAAATTTATTTACAGCCGCAGGCGGAGACGAGATAATAGAAATAATAGCGAAAGTTTTTTTTAGTCCTGAAGATGAAATAGTGATTTCAAAACATGCTTTTGTCAGATATGCTATGGCTGTGCAGCTTATGGGCTCGCATGCGGTAGTAGTGCCTATGCAAGACGGTCTTGTCCATGATTTAGACGCCATGCTTAAAGTTTGCACGAGAAATACAAAAGCCGTCTTTATAACAAATCCCAATAATCCTACGGGGACATATAATACAGGCGCGCAGCTTGCGCAATTTTTACAAAATCTGCCGCCCAATACCTATGGGATGAAACCTTTGGTAATACTTGACGAAGCTTATTTTGAATACGGGTCTATTTTAAAAGATTATCCCGACGGATTGACATTCTTACAAGACAATCCCAATTTGATAGTGTTTAGGACTTTTTCAAAAGCCTATGCTCTTGCGGGTTTGAGAGTTGGATATGGTTTTGCGCATCAAAGCATTGTTGACTTTATTGAGCGCGTCAGACCTCCTTTTAATGTAAATGCTTTTGCCCAAGCCGCGGCTATTGCGAGTTTGAAAGATAAGAATCAAGTTAAAAAAGCTCAAAGTTTAGTCAAGAAAGAAAAAGAATATCTGTATAAAGAATTTAAAAAATTGTCTATTGAATATATTGAATCTGCGGCGAATTTTATTCTCATCAATTCCTCTCCTCTTACGGGAAAAGACTTATTTAGCAAATTGTTAAAAGAAGGCGTAATTATAAGAGAGATGAGCGAATATGAATTGCCTTCATGGGCGAGAGTCACAATAGGGCTTCGTTCTCAGAATGAATTTTTCATATCTAAACTAAAAAAAGTTTTAGGCAAATAAGAGGGGAAAATGATTATTACATTAAAAAAAGGCGTAACTAAGAAAGAATTTGACGCTATTATAGAGAGAATAAAAAAACTCGGCTATAAACCGCATGTTTCAAGAGGCAAAGATGTAACTATTATTGGTATGATAGGCGAATTTGCCGAGAAATATAAGGATTCTTTTGAAGCTATGGAAGCGGTAGAGCATATAAGCGAAATCCAGAAACCTTATAAACTCGCTTCGCGCGAATTCCATAAAGAAAATTCAATTATAAAAATAGCGCGCGGCGTGGAAATCGGCGGCAAGAAAATTCATGTGATGGCTGGACCTTGCGCCATTGAGAGCAAAGATATTGTGTTTAATATCGCAAAAAGCGCTAAACACTCTGGGGCGACAATTCTAAGAGGCGGAGCTTTTAAGCCGAGAAGTTCGCCATATACTTTCCAAGGGCTTGGCGAGAAAGGTTTGAGAATTATGAAAGAAGCGGGCAAAAAATATTCTATGCCTATTGTCAGCGAAGCAATGACTATCAAGCAAATTCCTCTCATATCTAAGTATTGCGATATTATTCAAATAGGCGCGAGAAATATTCAAAATTACGACCTCTTAAAAGAGGCTGGCAAGCAATCAAAACCTGTTTTGCTCAAAAGAGGAATGGCTACCACAATTAAAGAATTTTTGCTTTCAGCCGAATACATACTTTCTCAAGGCAATTATAATGTTTTGCTTTGCGAAAGAGGAATAAGAACTTTTGAAACTTCTACAAGATTTACTCTTGATTTAAACGCCGTGCCTGTTCTAAAAAAACTTTCTCATTTGCCTGTGGTTTTAGACCCTTCTCACGGGACTGGAGTAAGAGAATTTGTCGCGACTATGGCGAAAGCCTCTATAGCCGCCGGCGCAGACGCTCTTATAATTGAAATGCATCCAAAACCGGAAGAAGCGTTTTCCGACGGTCCACAAAGTCTTTTGCCCGAACAATTTGCGAAAATGATGGGAGAGTTAAATCTGATAGCAAAAGCTGTCGGCAGGGAGTTATTAGATTGAAAGTCGCGGTAATAGGGCTTGGTCTTATCGGCGGTTCTCTGTGCAAGGCTTTAAAGGCGGCTTCTTCAAAGAGTTATCATATAATTGCAATCAGTAGAAAAAAAGACGCTTTGTCAGCCGCAATAAAAATGAAAGCGGCGGACGAAGCGTCGTTAAATTTAGGGGCTGCCGCCGACGCAGACATTATTGTAATAGCGACTCCTGTTGATAATATAGTTCCGATATATAAAAAACTTATACCTATTGTTAAGAATGGCGCGATTATCACAGATGCAGGCAGCATAAAAGAACCGATAGAAAAACAAATAGAAAGTCTTTATAGAAAAAGAGGCTTTGCCTCAAGGGGCATTGCCCTCCCCGCTTATGTCGGGGCGCATCCGATGTCGGGCAAAGAGACCAATGGTTTTGAAAATTCAGAGAGCGGCTTATTTAAAAATGCCAATGTCGTTATAACAGGCTCAATAAAGAAGTCGGCAAAAAATGAGAAAATAGCCGCAAAGATGTGGCTTGATACGGGCGCAAAAATAATAAAAATGCCCGCAAAAAAACATGATGAACTTGTAGCTTTGACAAGCCATTTGCCTCATCTTATGGCTTTTGCTTTAAACAAAATTTATAGAGATAAAAGAACTACAGACAGACAAATAGAAAAGATTGTAGCGGGCTCTTTTTACAGCGCGATACGGGTAGCGTCTTCAAGCGCGGATATGTGGGCTCCGATTTTTTCGGCAAATAAAAAGCAAATTAAAAAGAATCTATCTTTTTTTATTAAAGAATTGAAAAATTTTGAAAATCATTTGTCAGTCCAAACAAAAATAAAAAAACAGATATTGGACGCTCAGAAATAAAGCGTATTCTAAAAATAAGATGGGAGATTATTAAACAATGAAGAAGTTTTATTTTCTTTTTAAATACGCTTCTTATAGAGTTCTTTTAAAATTCCCAATGACTAATAAAAGCAAATGTTTGGCGAGCGCGAGCAAATATTACGGCAAATTAAAATCATTTTCGTCAAAAAGAAAAATTTTGAATATGCCTATTGAAGACAATGCCGTTTTAATAGCTCAATTTGAATCTATGGGCGACATAATAGCCTGCGAGCCTATAATAAGAAAAATAAAAGAAGAAGAGCCTAATCGTCCTGTATATTGGATTATTGCCAAACAATATGGAGACATTGTCAGATATCATCCGAATTTAAAAGGCATTATTGAGATAAATTCAGTAGAACAATGGATAGAGTTAAAAAAGCGCTTGCCAAAAACGGTTAGAATTATTGATTTACATTTCCATAGGAGAAAATATATTTTAGACGGCGGCAAAGTTTATTTGAACGATAACAGAGACGATATAAATGAAGAAAATTATTTTTCTATGGGGAGTTCTTTATTAGAAATTTTTTCCAAAACAGCAGGATTAGAACCGATAAATACCGCTCCCGTTTTTTACCGCAGACCTAAAATTCAACAAAGCAAATGGGTAGGCGGCAAATATATAGTTATACATACTGTTTCGGCTATGTGGCGTAAAGATTATCTTGTTGAAAAATGGGAAGAGCTTATTGAAAAATTGTCTGTAATTGCAAAAGACATTAAAATAGTAGAAGTCGGTTTATTGCCGTCTATCAAGAAAAAGTTTCCCAATTATATTGATAAAACAAACTTGCCGAGCATACAAGATACTGCCGATATAGTCGCAGGCTCTTGCGGTTTTATAGGCATAGATTCTTCAATAGCTCATTTAGCCAATGCTTTAAATATAAAGGGAGTTGTTTTGCTCGGAGGTTCTATGCCTTTTTCCGGCAATTATCAAAAGGGCATTATGTCTAAAATCATATATCCCAAAGACGGCATTGTAAGAAATATATCAGTTGAAACGATAATAAACGCATTGAAAGAATTGCAAATTTTATAAGGGAATTTTTATGGATATAACATTGAGCAGAGTTAATAGAATAGAAGGCATTATTGAAGTTCCTGCGGACAAATCAATCACGCATAGGGCTGTCATCTTATCGTCCATAGCCGAAGGGATGTCTGTCGTTAAAAACTATCTTCCTTCCGACGATTGTTTGAGGACTATAGAGGCTTTCAGGCTTATGGGAGTTGATATTAAACAAGACAGCGGCTCTTTGATTATAGAAGGTCGGGGGCTAAGCCTCAATAAACCTAAAAGAGCTATTTATGCCGGAAATTCAGGCACTACTGCAAGGCTGATGTCGGGCATTCTTGCGGGACAAAATTTTGAGAGCATTCTTACAGGCGATGAGAGTTTGTCTAAAAGACCGATGGAAAGAGTTATAAAGCCTTTGACTATGATGGGCGCTGGATTTGAAGCAAAAGATTTTCATTTGCCTATGACTATAATAGGAGCTTTGAATTTAAGAGGCATTCATTACAAAAGCGCAAAGTCCAGCGCTCAAGTAAAGTCGGCGGTTTTATTTGCGGGTCTATATGCCAACGGCATCACATCTTATAGCGAGCCTTTTAAATCAAGAGACCATAGCGAGAAAATGTTGAGAGCTTTCGGCGCAGATATTGAAGTCGCAGGAAATAAGGTTTCAATAAGCAAAGCAAAGAAATTAAATCCTCAAAATATAACGGTTGCAGGCGATATTTCTTCAGCGGCTTTTTTTATCGCGGCGGCATTGCTTGTTCCCGATTCTTGCTTGACTATTAAAAATGTAGGCATAAATCCGACGAGAGACGGTTTTATAGAATGCGTCAAAAAAATGGGCGCCGATATAACTTTTGAAAATGTCAGAGATATTTGCGGAGAGCCTGTTGCCGATATAATTGTTAGATATTCGCCTCTTAAAGCCTTCAATATAGATTCTAAAATCGTTCCGAGAATGATAGACGAAATTCCGATATATGCTTTGCTTGCTTCAAGAGCGGAAGGCACGACAAAAATCACAGGCGCCCTTGAACTGAGAGTTAAAGAAAGCGACAGAATATCCGCCATAGCAAGCCAATTCAAAAAAATAGGCGTTGAAATTGAAGAATTAGAAGATGGTTTTATAATTTGCGGTAATTCAAAAAGAGAAATACAAGGGGGGATAGTAGATAGTTTTTCCGACCATAGAATAGCTATGACATTGGCGGTAGCCGCATTGATTGCAAAGGATGCTCTTTCTATAAAAGACGCTTCTTGCGTCAATATATCTTTCCCAAATTTTTATGAGGTATTAAAAACCGTATGCCATTAGAACAAAGTTTTGAAATAGAATCATCTCCTTTTTTATATAGATTCGGCAGATTTTTATTTCATGTGATGTTTAAAATTATTTTTAGATGGCATATAGAGGGCGTTGAAAATATCCCAAAAACAGGCGGCGCTGTGATAGCTCCAAATCATACAAGTTGGTTTGACCCGCCTTTGACCGGTAGCGCGATGAGGAGACCGTTAAATTTTATGGCAAAACAAGAGCTTTTTGACATTCCGATTTTTGGTTTTATTATAAAGAGGACAAATGCTTTTCCCGTAAAAAGAGGCAGTCAAGATTTTTCAGCTATGAGGCATGCTTTTTCTTTATTGTCCGACGGGCGGTTCTTATTGATGTTTCCAGAAGGCACGCGCTCAAAAGATGGAAAAATAGCAAAAGCAAGGGCTGGCGCAGGTATGGCGGCTTGTAATGCTCAAGTTCCTTTAATACCGGTGAAGATAGAAAACACAAACAAAATGTCAAAGTTTAAGCAAATCAAAATAAAATATCTAAAACCTATATATCCGCCGAAAGATTTTACCAAAGCGGATTATTTGAAATTATCTCAAAGCGCATTAGATTCTATAGAGAAGGCGGAGTTTTCAAAATAATATGTCAAAAATTACTATTGCCCAAAAAGCTGGTTTTTGTTTCGGAGTAAAAAGAGCTATCAGACTTGCTGAAGAAGCTGTTTTGCATAATAAAACAGTTTCTGTAATAGGTCCTATTATTCACAATCCGCAAGAGGTTGCAAGGCTTGAAAAGCTTGGGATAAAGACTATAAATAAACCGTATAGAGAAAACGGCGTTTTAATTTTGAGGACTCACGGCATTCCATTATCTCTATATAATGAATTGAAAAATAAGAAGTCGGTAGAAATAATAGACGCCGTATGTCCTTTTGTAAAGCGCGCGCAAAAGATTGTCGCCGATTTAGCGGCAAAGAAAGAGCCTATTGTTATAGTCGGAGAAAAAGAACATCCTGAAATTATTGCCTTGCGTTCTTATTGCAATAATAAATGTATAGTTATAAACAGCGCTCAAGAAGCTAAAAGAGCGGCAAACTCTAAAAAAATCAAAGCGGGAAGCAAGTTAAATATAGTAAGCCAAACCACTCAAAGCCTTGAAAATTTTGATAAGATTGTCAAAACGCTTAAAAAAAACTATGAAGTAAAAGTTTTCAACACTATATGCAAAGCTACTTTTGACAGACAAAACGCCGCTTCAAAACTTGCAAAGACCGCTGATTTAATGATAGTAATAGGAGGAAAAAATTCTGCAAACACAACGCGCCTTGCCCAAATTTGTAAAAAAAACGCCAAAACCAAACATATAGAGGCGGCGGGCGATTTAAAAAAGGAGTGGTTTAAAAATAAAAACAATATATGTTTGACGGCTGGAGCCTCAACGCCGGATTGGATTATAAAAGAAATAAGGTCGGATATAGAAAAATTTGTAAATAAACTAAATAGTAAGGAGAAGTAAATGACAGACAACAAAAAATTAAATAAAGAAGGAACGGTTTTCACAGAAGAAGCAACGATGGAAGAATTGATGAAGGGGATAGCGGAAACTCCGGAAATTAAACCCGGAGTCAAAATCTCAGTTCAAATCATTGCGAAAAACAAAGAAGGTTTTGTGGTTGACTTGGGCACAAAGGTCGATGGGCTTATCCCTTTTAGCGAATATGAAGGCATAGCAATACCTCCAGAATTAAAAGAGGGCGCTAAAATAAGAGTAAAAGTTATGGATATGCGCGGCGGGCAAATCAAACTTTCTCATAAAGAAGTCGCCCAAGAAGAGATTTTTGAAACTTTAGACAAAAGTTTTAAAGATAAGAAACAAATCAACGGAACTATAGTCAAAGCTATAAAAGGCGGTTTTACGGTAGATGTAGGCGCGCCGGCTTTCCTGCCTATGTCTCAAGTTGATATGAAGCAGATAAAAAACCCAGACAAATACGTCGGTAAAATATATCAATTCTTAATAATTGAATTTGATAAATACAAAAGACAGATTGTTGTGTCGCGCAGAAAAATTTTAGAGATGCAAAAAAATGAAAAGAAAAAGTTTCTTTTGGCAAATCTCGCAGAAGGGCAGATTATTGACGGCGTGGTAAGCAGCATAGTCAAATTCGGCGCTTTTGTGGATTTGGGCGGCATAGACGGACTTTTGCATATAGGAGAACTCGCTTGGTATAAGGTGAATAAAGTTGAGGATTTGCTCCGCCAAGGGCAGACTGTCCGAGTAAAAATTGTAAAAGTGGATAAAGAAAAAGAGAAAATTTCTCTCAGCGTAAAGAGCCTCCTTCCTAATCCATGGGAATCTTTATCGGAAAAATTTCCTATCGGTATGATAACAAAAGGCAAAGTTATATCGGTGATAGATTCGGGAGCTTTTATAGAGCTTGAACCCGGCATAGATGGTTTTTTGCATAATTCCCAATATGCTTGGAATGACAGCGTTGCCGAGATGAAAAAGAATGTCAAAAAAGGCAAAGAGATTGATGTAAAAATAATATCCATAGATACTGAGAACAAAAAAATATCTTTGTCGGTAAAACAGATTACAGGCAATCCTTGGGAAGACGCTTTTAAACATTATGCTCCGGGTATGGTTGTAAAAGGCATTGTTGAAAATCTTATGCCTTTCGGCGCTTTTGTCCGCCTGCCCGAAGGGGTTGAAGGTTTGGTTCATATAAGCGATTTTTCTTGGACTAAAAAAATCAACCGCCCTCAAGATATGGTAAAGAAAGGCGACGAAATTTCAGTAGTAGTCCTTGAAGTAAATCCGCAAAAAGAAAAAATATCTCTTTCAATCAAACACAATAAAACCGACCCGTATAAAAAATATAAAAACGGCTCTATTGTAAAGGGCAAAGTTGTCAATGCTCTTGATTTCGGCGTTTTTATGGAGCTTGAAGAAGGCGTAGAAGCTCTTATAAAAAACAATGAAGCCACAGTTGAAAAAATTGAAAGAGGCATACAAGTTTTAAAAGTGGGCGACGAGGTAGAAGCTAAAATAATCAAATGCGACATCAAGGAAAGAAAACTTGAAGCCTCAGTAAGAAAACTTGAAAGAGACCAAGAAAGAGAATTAGTAAAAAAATACTCCAATCAAAACGCTAAACAGACATTAGGCGATATTTTGGTTTCTGAAGAGGAGAATGAAGACGCACAGGAATAATTATGAAAAAAGAAATAATAGTAAATAGAACGATGGAAGAAACGAAAGTAGCCGTCCTTGAAGACGGCAGACTTTTTGATTTGTTTATTGAAAGGCGCGAGTCCGAAAAAATCCTAAATAATATCTACAAAGGAACGGTGGAAAATGTAGTTCCAGCTTTAAATTCAGCCTTCGTAGAGATTGGACGGGAAAAAAGCGCTTATTTAGGCGTGGACGATATAATAATGCCCAACAAACAAGAGAATTCAAAAGTGGAACAGCTCTTAAAACAAGGGCAAAATATTATGGTTCAAGTCTATAAAGAGCCTATCAATACCAAAGGTCCAAAAGTCACTATGGATATTTCCTTGCCGGGTCGTTTGTTAGTCTATATGCCTATGAGCGACAATATCGGAGTATCAAAAAACATTGAGGACAAAAAAGAGTATGAAAGGCTGAGAAATTTGATGTATAAAATCAAAGAAGAAGGCAAAGGCGGTTTTATAGTCAGAACGGAAGCTGAAGAAGCGACAGAAGAAGAAATAAGGCAGGAAATAAGTTATTTAAGGCGTATTTGGGCTTCCATAGAAAATAGATTTCAGGAATATAAGCCTCATACTCGCATACATAAAGATTTGGGCATAGTTTTCCAAACCATAAGAGACCATTTCACCGACGAAGTTGAGCTTATGCACATAGATTCTAAAAAAGAGCTCAACGATGTTCTTGATTTTGTAAAAATCGTCTCTCCAGAAATCAGCGACAGAATCCTTTTATATGAGAGCAAACAGCCGATTTTTAAAGTTTATGGAATAGATGAAGAAATAAAAAATCTTCAGTCAAGCAGAGTTTTCTTAAAATCGGGCGGTTCTTTGATTATTCAAGAGGCGGAATCTCTTTGCGCCATTGACGTCAACAGCGGTAAATTCGTATCAAGGACTTCTCAAGAGGACACGGCGTCGTCCACAAATGTGGAAGCCGCCCAAGAAATCGCCCGCCAATTGAGAGCGAGAAATATCGGCGGAATCATAGTGATTGATTTCATTGATATGAAAAAAGCTTCTAATAGGCAAAAAGTTTTAGAAAAATTAAGAGAGGCGACAAAAGGCGACAAAGCAAAAATCAAGATTTGGCCTATCACAAGGCTTGGTCTTATAGAGATGACGAGAGAAAGAAAGCGCGAATCTTTCTTTTCTTTGATGGGTGAGACTTGTCCTTTATGCAGAGGTTTAGGCGCAGTGATGTCTAAAGAGTCCATTTTTATCAAAGTTTGCGAAGACCTTGAGCAGATGAATGTAAAAATGCACAAAGGTAAAATCAAAATCAAATTAAACCCCGACATATTGGACTATTTCCTTGAACGCAAGAACAGGCTAAAAGAGCTTTTCAACACAGACTTCGAAGTCAAAGAAGCCCCCGAAATCCCAAGAGAAGATTATCAAATAGTTTTTGAATAAGACAATAAGTTTTGTAGGGGCAAATCATTTTATTCTGTGTCCTGCGTCTATGCGCAGGATAAACTCCGTAGCAGAAAATTATTTGTCTAAGGATAGTTATTTTGATATATTCAATCATTCCAAATCAAAAAGGAGTTTGTATGAAAACATCAAAAATCGTTATAAAAGACAATGCTATAGCAATCGCTTCATTGCCTGTATATTTCTTTAAATTTAATAAGGAAGACAAAGTTATTTTTGCGGAATGTCCGTCGCTTGCTATAAGCACTTTCGGCGATAATCTCAAACATGCAAAAGATATGTTTAAAGAAGCCTTTGACCTTTGGCTTGAAACTGTTGATAAAAACGGCAATATCATAGAAGTGTTAAAAGAACTCGGCTGGAAAACCACTCAATCCTCTATATCTCCCAAAGAAGAATACCGCAGAGTCCCGATTGAATTACTTGCCAGCAAGTCGTTAAATCTACAAATTCCAATAGGAAGCAATTAATTATGGGGACGCTTGATTGTGTAAATCTTAGACAATTACGCAAACTTCTCAAAAAACAAGGTTTTATTGAAACCCGCCAAAAAGGCAGCCATTTAATAGTAGAAAAAGCGGGACTTTCGCGTCCGATAGTGATTCCAATTCACGGCAAAGAAGTTTTTCTATACAATATCAAAGAAATAATGAAAGTTTTAAATATGAATAGAGATGAGTTTGTAAAAGAATTGAATGAGATTTAAGAAAAAATTAACATCAGAAATAGACGAATTGGTAGGGGCAAATAATCATTTGCCCGCAGTTGTATCAAAAATAAAATTCGTAGGGGCAGACCCTTGTGGCTGCCCAATCAAATGACAAAACAAAAATGATAAATAGTCCATAGTCTTATATAGTTTCACTCCGCAAACAAAACCTGCCGTTTGTCTTTTATCCGTCTTTTTGATATTATCCCCAATCCCAAGAAACAAAAAACATTGATGTCAAAATATATTTTGTAGGAGGTTTTATTTATGAATAAAGAAATCAATAACAATTTTGCATATTTTTCTAAGAATATGCCTATGTTTTACAAAAAATACGGACATAAATTTTTAGCAATCAAAGATAAGAAAGTCATAGGCGCTTATGACAGTGAAAATGACGCGCTAAAAAACACTTTACAAACAGAAAAACTCGGCTCTTTTTTGATACAAGAATGTTTTAAAAATCAACAAGAGGCTATATATCATTTTCAAGGGAATGTGTCTTTTGATTTTGTTCAAAGGTAATAATTATGACGACAAAAGGGCGTTGTTTTACAGGCTATTGCAAAGGTATTTCTAATGTATTGATAAGCAT
>JAISKX010000045.1 GCA_031260765.1 Endomicrobium sp.
GGAGGTTGTAAGCGATGACCAAGTGACTGCCCCTGTGGTCGTTCCTAATGTTAGTTATCTTAAAGTGGTTAATTTTGATTTCGGGAAGGACAACATAACCGCACAAGCCGCGGCTATTTTGAAAGAAAATGCAGCTTTTCTTAATCAATATTCAACTGTTGACATAGTGATTGAGGGGAATTGCGATTCCAGAGGAACGGATGCTGCAAATTTGGCTCTCGGACAACGCAGAGCGGATAGAGTTAAAAGCTATTATATTAATCAACTCAAAATAGATTCAAAAAGAATAACCACAGTTTCTTATGGCAAAGACAGACCTGTTGACACAGCAGAAAATGAAACTGCATGGGCTAAAAACAGAAGAGCAGAAACAAAAGTTGTGCAAAAGTAAAAAATTAAAGTAATCCCAAATCAAATGTCTTAATTGGGAATCAATTTTATCCCGCCCTATTCTCTCCGCTTCAAAACGAGTATCAATCAAAAGAGAGGATAGGGCGGGATAATTAAGTATAGGCTTTAAGGACGATATGAAAAAAATTTTACTAAAAAGATTGCAAATTCAATTGTTTATATTATTATTTTTAAGTATTGCATTGTCGGGCTGCATTTTTCCGCTTGCCAGTAAAGATTCCGTTTCCAATACTCAAAATGAAACGGCTCAATTGCAAACTCGGGTTCAAACTTTACAAAACAATCAGAATGCGGCAGCGGCAAGAATGGACAGCGCTCAACGCAAAATGGAAACAATGTCGTCTAATATAGAAGAACTTCAAAGCGAAGTTTTAAATTTAAAGCAGACAATCAATGAGATGCAGTCTGCAAATAAAAGTCAAGACGGCGCAAGTTCCCCCGTCTCTTCTTATCAAGAGGCATATACTGATTTTTCAGCAAAAAAATATGATTTAGCTTATGATGAATTTAAAGTTTTTTTAGCTAAAAATCCGCAATCAAGTTTTGCCGCAAACGCCCAATTCTATATGGGGGAATGTTTTTTTATTAAAAAACAGTGGCAGCAAGCCGCAGATGAATACATAAAAGTGGATAAAAATTATTCAAAATCAGATGTGGCTGTTCAGAGTTTGTTAAAATTAGGATTGAGTTATGAATATTTAGGCAGAAAAAAAGAAGCGACCGCCGTTTTTGCTTCAATAGTAAAAAAATTCCCTCAAAGCCCTGAAGCGCTGACGGCAAAAGAAAAAATTAAAGCAAACAATAATGGAAAATAGAAAAAAATTCATTCCATATTTAATAGCCTCGCTTATAATACATATAGCGTTTTTTCTATTTCTTTTTTTACATAAGGAAAAACCGCTTTTTGTGTCGAGCGCGATAGATGTGACATTTTATTCTCCGTCTTATGAAAAATCCGAAATACAATCTTTTGTTCAAGAAATACCGGATATTGAGCCGGAAGTAAAACCAGAAGAAATAAAACAAGAAGAAGTTAAAGCTCAAGAGACCGAAGTTTTAGAAAAACCGCAAATTACTAAAGAAGATGTTATTGTAAAACCAGAGATAAAGCCAGAAGAAAAAGAAAAAACTGAAACAGCAAAAGAAACTAATAAAGAAAATCAAGCAAGTTTAAATAAAGTCAGCACAGTTAAAAAAGCTAAAGAAAAAAGATATACGGTAGCGGGCTCTCAATATGCGGGCGTGGCTTTTGATACGGAAAAATTTCAATATGGATTTTACACCGATACTATAGTGCGCAGAATCGGCAGCAATTGGGCTTGGAGCGAAAGTTATACAAAACTTAAAGCTGTGGTGTTTTTTAGAATTTTAAGGAATGGGACAGTTACCGAGATTGCAATAAAAAATTCGTCAGGTAATAAACGATTTGACAATAATGCTTTAAATGCCGTAAGAAGAGCGGGGCGGTTTGCGCCATTGCCTGAAAGTTATAAGTCAGATTCTTTAGGAGTGTATTTTGAGTTTAAATACAGAACTTAATTTATTAAAGAAAGTTTTATTATCGTCTGCGCTTTTATTTTCTTTTGTCGTTTTATCTTTCGCGCAAGATAATGTTTATTTGTCGCTCACTGCAAAAAACAAAAGATTTGATATTGCCGTCGCTCCTTTTACATCAGTGCGTAAAAGCATACAAGAAGAAAGATATGCCTCTTTGATGAATAAAGTATTGATAAATGATTTGTCTTTAAGCCGCTATTTCAATATTATCACCAATAATCCCGTCGCTAAATATGATTTTGATTCTCAAATGGCTTATTGGCAGGCTTCTGGTTCTTCCGTAGTTCTCACAGGCTCTATAGCGACGACGGAAAGCGGACAAATTGCTCTTGCCGTGAATTTATACGATGTGTTTTCAAAAGAGTTAATATGGAAAAAATCTTATAGCAGTAAAATCGCCAATTATCGGCTTGTCGCGCACGAAGCAAGCAATGAAGTCGTGCGCAGATTTACGGGCGAAAACGGCATAGCGCTTTCCAAAATAGCCTTCATCAATAATAACACAAAATATAAAGAGCTTTACACAATAGATTATGACGGACATAATTTAAAAAGGCTCACACGCGACAATAAATTAAATATCCTTCCCAAATGGGCTCCTTCCGGCAGGCAAATACTCTATACGAGCTATCTGTTTAATAATCCCGACCTTTTTGCTTTGGATTTAGTAAGAAATAAAAGGATAGTGATTTCAAACTATCAAGGACTAAATTCTGCGGCGGCTTATTCTCCAGATGAATCAAAAATCCTTTTGACTTTATCGCGCGGCAGATATCCAAATCTATATATGATAAATAAAAGCGGCAAAATTTTGCAAAGAATGACGGGAGGATACAATATAGATACCAGCCCTTCATTTTCTCCGAACGGACAGGAAGTTGTTTTTATATCCGACAGGCTTGGATATCCTCAAATGTATATAATGAATGCCAGCGGCAGCAATGTAAGAAGATTGCCGACAAATGGACATTGCGATTCCCCGGCATGGTCGCCGCGCGGCGATAAAATCGCTTTTACTATGAGGCAAGGCGGAGCTTATGGGCTTTTTCTTTATGATTTGCGCACGACAAAAGTTACAAAGCTTACAAATTCTAAGGGGGACAATGAAAATCCCGTTTGGTCTCCCGATGGTAGATTTATAGCTTTTTCATCAACTCGTTCCGGCAGAAGCGAGATATATGTAATATCAATAGACGGCTCAAGCATAAGGAAACTTGCCGATATACCGGGCAATTCCTATACGCCGTCTTGGTCAACAAATATAAAATTATAAAAAGGAGATTTATATGTTTGAGGCGAAAAGTTTTGTTGAAATTTTGCAATTAGGCGGCATTACTCTTTACATTCTTGTAATTATATCCATAATTTCAGTGGCTATAATTCTTTTTAAGA
Organism: Endomicrobium sp.; assembly: GCA_031260765.1. Taxonomy (GTDB): domain Bacteria; phylum Elusimicrobiota; class Endomicrobiia; order Endomicrobiales; family Endomicrobiaceae; genus Parendomicrobium. The sequence continues at coordinate 3,361 of JAISKX010000045.1, forward strand.
TTCTTGAATTTTGGGCTAAGTCGAGAACGGGCAGAAAAAAATTCGTATCAAGAACGGCGGCTCTTATCAAACAAGGACGCATCAATGAGGCTGTTGATTTTTGCAATAAATCAATGTCTCCTATGGCTTCTGTTGCAAAAGCGGGAATAGCCGCTATCACGACGAGAAATACCAATATCACGGACGCCATGGACAGAGAAATTATGATAGAGACTGTAAAATTAGAAAAATTCACATCAATAATAGGCACTATCGGCAGTATATCCGTATATATAGGTTTGCTCGGCACGGTATTGGGAATTATCAGAGCTTTCCATGATATTTCCGCAACCGGCTCGGGCGGGATTTCTGTGGTTATCGGCGGCGTGTCTGAAGCTTTAGTAGCTACAGCCACAGGACTTTTTGTAGCTATACCAGCCGTAGTTGCATACAATTTCTTTGTCAAAACGATTGATAAATTTGTAGTGAATATGGAATATTGCGCATCAGCAGTAGAAGACGCCGCATCATCCATCGTCAAAAAATAGCGCACCATAGCGCAGCAGTTCACCACGCCGTAGCGCAGCGAAGGCGGGAAGGCGGGAAGGCGGGGCTTGGGGAAGGCGGAGAGAAAAAAGAATGAGAAGAATGAACAGAACAAGAAAAAAAAGAAACGGTATAGTTTCCGAAATAAACATCACTCCTTTTACAGATGTGATTTTGGTTTTGCTCATTATTTTTATGATAACGACGCCTATGCTTATGCAGCCGAGTTTAAAAGTGAATCTGCCCAAGTCTCAAGCTACAGACGCCGAAGACAATTCAAATATAGATGTTTTAATTACAAAAGAAGGCAATGCAATCATTGCCGGACGCCAAATACAAGGGACAAATATTGAAAGCGAGATAAGAAATCTTTTGCTTAAAACTCCTAACAGAGCTGTAATAGTAAAAGGCGATAAAGACGCCAAATATGATTTCATAATAGATTTTATAGATAGAGCCCGCCGCGCGGGCGTTCAAAGATTTGCTCTTGCGGTAGATAATCAAAAATGAAATTCAAAAATATAATAATACTATCCGCAATCTGTCTTTTAATAGTAATATCAAATCTACTCTTTTATAATCCAACGCAATTGATAGACATTGTCAGCGGGCAGGAAGCTCAGGGTTTTTCCATAGCATGGAACAATATCCGCTATTTAATAGAGCCGCTATATGCTTTTATATATTATGGTTTAACTCTCGACAAGCCGTTTTACAAGCCCGCTTTAATTTCTTGGACTTGCTGGTTAGTAATAGGACTTTTTATATATTGCGCCGTCAAGAATATAGATTTCTCTAAATGGCTTATCAAAACTCTATACGCCGTTTTAGCGCTTGCGACTCTTTTTGCTTTTTGCGCCGTCGCTCCGATACCGGGACCCAAATTGCTCAAACCTCAAAACTATATAGCGGTTGATATTCATTCCCATTCAAGATTTTCCCACGATAATTCTTCCACAGAAAAATTCAATGTTCTCTTTCACAGATGGGCTGGTTATGACGCGTATTTTATCAGCGAGCATAATCACACTTTAAGTTTTGACCATTTCTCAGACAGCGACAAACTCAAAACAATTTTCCCTGCTATGCAGATACAGAGCAGAGAGAGAGGCATATCTCTTGTTTTATTGTCGTCAGAACCATTTGACGGGTTTCAATATAAAAATTTAACAATAAAAGATATGCTCAAAAAAGCCCATGACAATAATATGCTTGCCATTATGCCGCATTGGTGGAAATGGGGCGCTTATTCTTTCCAAGATTTAAAAAATATGGGCATAGACGGTTTTGAAATTTACAATTGCGGATACAGAAATTTTGACGTGGCGCAAAGGCAGGAATTGATAGATTTTGCAAAAAAGAACAATTTGCTGATGTTTGGCTCTACAGATTGGCATGGTTGGGGCTATATGACTGATGTCTGGACTGTAATTGAAGGCAATACAAAAGAAAATTTAAAAGAACAGCTTGCCAAAAAACCGCAAACAAAAGTGATTTTATACAGACAAGAGCAAAGCGGTTCAATCATAAGATTTATCATAGAGCCTATAGCCGCATACTATTACTATATAAGAAATGCCGACGCTAAAATGCTTACAAGTTTTATATTATGGTTTATAATTCTATTTATATTTTTCCAAACAAAAGCTTCAAAAATTTTTATTAAATGGCTGCCATTGGCATTATCAATAATTTTCACCGCAGCGGCAGGATATTTTCTATACATTTACATCCCTGTCCGACAAACAAACAATATGCTGTTTCCAAGCGTATTTTTTGGCGCATTAGGATTTGCACTATTATGGTATGCACTATGGAAACTGAGAAATAGGTGCGGCTAAAGCCGCGATACACACGGCGGGTGGGCTGAAAATTTTCCACGACGGGATGGTCGCTTTGCCTTTTGGCGTCTTTTGACACAATTTGCCTGCTGATGTAGCGCTGCTACACGGCGCTGTAAATTTCTGCCAAAATACGATAAAAATGCTTCGCGGATGTGCGTTTGTTTCCTCCACCTGAATGGGGGAGGGTGAGGGCGGGGGACAACGCAGAGCGGCAGTTGTCGTTCACAACAAACAAATAAATTATCGTAGGGGCAGACCCATGTGTCTGCCCTAAATAGAAAATACAGTAAAGATAAAACACTGAAATCATCGCTTCATCTGAAATCCCAAAGGGATTTAATGTATTTAATACAGGCTATGCGGGGAGCAAGTAAAACAGGAGAAAACATGGAAAGACTAAAATGGAAAGTGGGAAATTCTTTATATCCTTTGCCAGCAGTTTTGATTTCTTGCGGGGATTTGGACGGGATTAAAAATATCATTACTGTGGCTTGGGCGGGGACTATTGCAAGCGATCCGGCTATGGTTTCTATTTCTGTGCGTCCTGAGAGATATTCGCATGGACTGATTATGAAAAACAAATCTTTCGTCATCAATTTGGCTGCAAAAAAATTGATTTATGCTTTGGATTGGTGCGGGGTAAAGTCCGGGCGGGATTTTGATAAGTTTAAAACAATGAAATTGACTGCAATAAAAGCGCAAAAAGTGAGCGCGCCTTTAATAAAAGAGTCGCCAATCAATATTGAATGCGCCGTAAAAGATATTAAACATTACGGCTCGCACGATGTCTTTTTATCAGAAGTGATTGCAGTCAATGCCGACCCCTCTTTTATGAATGTCAAAACAGGCAAATTTGATTTTATGAAATGCCGACCGATCTGTTTTTGCCACGGCAATTATTATGAAGTAGGAAAACACTTAGGCAATTTCGGTTTTTCCGTCAGAAAGAAATAGGCGCGGCGAAGCCGCAATACATGCGGCTTGTTGGGAAGTTTAAGCGCGATAAATCAAATCGGAGGTTCAAATGTTAAAGAATTTGTTTAGTTTTATTTTTATTGATAGGGATTTAAAGGATGATGTTAAATTTTTAAAAACTGTGCCTTTGTTTGCGGGGGTTGCCGATAGGGCTTTGTCTAAAATCGCTTTGCTGATTTTTAAGAAGACGGCGCTGGAAGGGGAGATTGTGTTTTCGCCGCGCCAAGAAGCGCAGGTTATTTATATAGTAAAAAGCGGAAGCGTTCAACTTGTCGGGGACGGCAAAGAAAAAACAATAAAAGCGGGCGGGTATTTTGGAGAGATTGCTTTTATAAAGGATTCAAAACATAATATTTCCGCTAAGGCGCTTGAAAACAGCGAACTGTATTTGATTTATCGCATAAAGTTTGAAGATTTTGCGGAGTCCGACGGTAAAACAGGCTTTAAAATTATGAAAAACTTTTTAAATAGTTTGGGCGCAAAATTTAATAATTTAGAGATTTAATTATGATGAATGAATCGGCAAAAACCAGAATTTTTATAGCGGCAATA
>JAISKX010000074.1 GCA_031260765.1 Endomicrobium sp.
CAAATAATTGAAAATAATGGATATAAAGATAAGTTTATACATGCTGTGGGACATGGTATCGGTATTGAAGTCCATGAAACACCTTCTCTAAATTCAAAAGCGGAAGGCGTTTTTTTATATCCAATGACAGCGACAGTAGAACCCGGCATATATTTAGAAGGACAGTTCGGCGTGAGAATAGAAGACACTATACTAATAACAAAGACAGGTTGCGAAGTTTTGACTACTGCGCAATATTAAAAGGAGATATAAATGGTATCAACATCAGATTTTAGGAATGGATTATGTATTTTAGTTGACGGCGAGCCTTATCAGATTACTTGGTTTCAAAATCATAAGCCCGGTAAAGGCGGGGCTGTTATGAGAGTAAAGATAAAACATCTCAAAAAAGGCAGCACAGTAGAGCGCACTTTTAAGTCAGGCGAGAGATTTGAAGAATTGACCCTTTCAAGACAAAAAAAACAGTTTCTATATAAAGAAGGCGATAAATTCAATTTTATGGATATGAATTCCTATGAACAAATCACGGTTTCTCCAGAAATCGTAGGTCAAGTAGCCAATTATCTCATAGAAAATCAAGAAGTTGACGCCGCTTATCTTGAAGCGGAACTTATTGGCATAGAAATTCCCGCTATTATCACTATGGTTATTAAGGAATCAGAGCCCGGCATAAAAGGAGATTCTGTTTCTAATATGACTAAAATGGCAAAACTTGAAACTGGGCTGGATGTTAAAGTTCCTCTTTTTATTAAAGAGGGAGACAAAATCAAAGTTGATACAAGAACAGGCGAATATGTTGAGAGGGCAGAATTTATGGAAAGCCAAGATTTAAAAAAGTTTTTAAAATCTATAAGGGAAACAGATATTGAGGAATTAAAATATCAGAGCGGCGGCGATTCTGTATATTTTAAGAAAAGCCAAACCGGCATACTTGCTCCAAAAGCGCAAATCACGCAGAAATCAAAGCCTATAGCGTCTGATAAAGAGCAGGAAAAACAGCCTTTATCATCTGTAATATCCGTCAAATCAATAATGGTAGGCACTTTTTCTGATGTTTTGGGAGAAGATGGGCTGCCTTTGGTCAGAGAAGGAGTTAAAATATCCAATGGGCAAAAAGTCGGGCAAATAGAGGCTATGAAAATCATAAAAGATATTATTTCAGAGTTTGAAGGCGTGATAGTAAAAGCTTTTATTTCAAATGGGGCGGCTGTGGAATATGGGCAGGAATTGTTTTTAATAGATACTCAAAAAACAGGAGATACAAGTGTTCAACAAAATCTTGATAGCAAATAGAGGCGAAATTGCTTGCAGAATTATAAGAGCGTGCAGAGAGCTTGGCGTAAAAACCGTCTCAATACATTCTCAAGCCGATAAAGATTGTATGCATGTTAAACTTGCAGACCAATCTATATGCGTAGGTCCGGCAAGCGCGGCGGAAAGTTATTTGAATATTCCAAGCATAATAGCCGCGGCGGAAATTTCCGGCGCAGACGCTATTCATCCCGGCTATGGTTTTTTAGCTGAAAACACATATTTTGCAGAAGTGTGCCAAGCCTGCGGTTTGAAATTTATAGGACCTTCAAAGGAATCCATAGAAAAAATGGGAGATAAAATAGCGGCGATTGCTTTGATGAAAGCCGCTAAGGTGCCGGTTGTGCCGGGCTCTGACGGTTCTGTGGACGCTGAAGACCCTAAGATTTTTCAAATAGCTCAAAAAATAGGCTATCCTGTGATAGTAAAAGCGACGGCTGGCGGAGGCGGAAAAGGGATGAGAATAGTTCCTTCTGAGGAAAGTCTTAAAAATGCAATCATCTTGGCTCAAACAGAGGCGAAAGCTTCTTTCGGCAATCCCGCTGTGTATATGGAAAAATATGTGGAAGAGCCTCATCATATAGAGTTTCAAATTTTGGGCGATAAATTCGGCAATGTTTGCTATCTGCCTGAAAGAGATTGTTCCATACAACGCCGTCATCAAAAGTTGGTTGAAGAAAGTCCTTCTCCATATATAAGCGAAAAGTTAAGAAAGGTTATGGGGAAAGCCGCAAGACAAGCCGCTAAGGCTGTAAAATATGTAACTGTCGGAACAGTTGAATTTCTTGTGGACAAAAAAGGGCATTTTTATTTTATGGAGATGAATACGAGAATACAAGTAGAGCATCCCGTTACAGAGATGATTACAGGCATAGACCTTGTAAAAGAGCAAATCAAACTTGCCGCGGGGGAAAAGCTTATTATTCATTCCGACAAAATCAAAATTTTAGGACATGCTATAGAATGCAGAATAAATGCCGAAGACCCGGATAGAGATTTTATCCCTTCGCCAGGCAAAATCGGTCAATTGTTTTTGCCCGGCGGTCCCGGTATAAGAGTTGATACCCATGTTTATAGCGGTTATACCATACCTCCTTATTATGATAGTTTGATAGCGAAAATTATTGCTCTCGGTTCAGATAGGCAGGAAGCGATAGCAAGAATGTCGCGCGCTTTAAAAGAAACCACAATAGAAAATATAAAAAACACAGCTCCGCTGCATCAAAAAATTATGGCAAATGAAAGATTTGCCAAAGGCAGCGTAGCCACAGACTTTTTGCCAAAATACATTTTTAATGAAGCAGATAAAAAATAGAAAAGGCGGCATAAGTTAAAATCATTGCTTCCTTTAAAATTCTGAAGGGATTTAATGTAGTTA
>JAISKX010000133.1 GCA_031260765.1 Endomicrobium sp.
TGGCGCGGCGACGATATAAAAGGCAATAAAAGAATTTATCCCGTCTTGTATTTAATTGAAATAATTCAAAAATTAGCCGTTGAATTTGATATAGATTTTTATATGCTCGGAACGCAAAATTCTTTTAAAGACGCTCAAAAAATAATGTCCGCTTGTCCTAATTCGTCAGTCAAAAATCTATGCTGCAAAACAAAACTTGTGCATTTAAAACCGATTTTTGAACAAACAGACTTATTGATTTCAGTCGATACGGGAACAATTCATATCGCGGCGGCTACAAATACACATATCATTGGACTTTATGGACCAATTCTTTACAATTCTTTGCCGATGAGCCACAGAGCGCAAATTTTATATGTTAAGCAACCTTGTTCGCCTTGCCATTACAGCCGCACAGTTTTAAAAATTCCTTGCCCCTATGGCGACAAACCAAAATGTTTGAGCGATATAAAACCGCCTATGGTAATAGAAGCGGTAAAAAAACAATTAGGAGATGAAAAATGAAAATCACAAAATTAGAACTTGAAGGGCTTTTGCTTTTAGAGCCGAAGTATTTTGAAGACGACAGGGGCTATTATTGCGAAACTTATTCGCAGAGAACTTTTAAAAAAGAAGGGATTGACGCTATTTTTGTTCAAGACAATCACGCCCTTTCTGTTAAAAAAGGAACGCTGCGCGGCATACATTTTCAAATAAATCCAAAAGCCCAAACAAAATTGGTTCGCTGCACGAGGGGAGCTTTATTAGATATAGTTGTGGACTTACGCAAACAATCCCCAACATATAAAAAACACATTTCCATTGAATTAAGCGAAGCCAACCGCCGCCAATTACTCATCCCAAAAGGTTTTGGTCATGCCTATATCACATTAACTGACAATTGCGAATTCCAATACAAAGTTGACGAATTCTATGAACCATCTACTGAGGGTGGCATATTCTATAATGACCCCGAATTAAACATAGATTGGGGGACAAAAGACATAATAATCTCTCAAAAAGACGCCGCCGCCCCATTATTAAAAAACAGTAAAGCCAATTTCTAAACTCTCATAAGAAAAAAATTTATATTATAAGCGTGATTTTTATTTTTCTTCAATAGGTATTGCAAAAATTCTTCCAGTTTTTCTTTCTACTAATCTGGAGGCGAGATAGCAAAGCAGGGCGAAGGATAATAATGCGGCTATGGGTAATATGGAATATTTTAAAGCGACTTCTCCCAAAATCAGCATTCTTATGTGATTGACGGCATAGGTGGAAGGGAAAAATAAGGAAATGATTTGTAAATGTATCGGCAGGGCATAATTAGGCCATGCAAAACCTGAAAGCAAAAGAGTCGGCATAGCGTAAAACATCAAAGCGGCAAGAGAGGCTTGAGGGGAATTAAAAAGAGCCGAGATTAAAATTGCAAAAGCGATTATTGCCATAATAAAAGCAGTTGATACTAACATTAAGTTGAAAACGGAACTTGCATAAATTTCATTATGCGGCAGCATAATAAAAACTCCCATCAAATTTAACAAAGTCCCAATAAAAACATAGGGCAAAGACTTCCCCAGAAAAACCGCAGTCCAACTTCCGCCGGATGTTTCATATAATTCTTTTTGTCCGCCGTTTATTTTCTCGCCTGACACCGACGAGCATACAGCCACCAATAAAATCTGCTGCAAAACTGCAATCAAAAGAGCAGGCAGGAAAAATGTGGAATAATTCATTTCTGGATTAAAAATATATCTATTGTCCGCCCTTAATGGATGAAACAGATTGTCCGCGCTTTTATAATCAAAACCTCTGCTCATAAGGATTTTTATAAATTCCTGTTTTGGAAATTCCATAGAAATCGCAAGAATTTTTTTTAATACAGCGCTTGAAATGAAAAAATTGTTTGTGTTGACTGCGCCGACAACTACGGCGCTTTCACCTTTTTTAAGCCCTGCGCTAAGACCCTGAGGTATAAAATAGAGAGCGTCAATATTATCTTTGAGAATGTCTGCATAAGCCTCGTTTGGCGATGTATATCCTCCGACGGGGTTTAATTCAGGCGCGGCATTTACAGCGCGGACAAGCCGTCTTGAAATTGCGCTATTGTCAAAATCTATTATGCCTATATTTATGTCTTGCGCCCTTTTGTTGATATATAAAAAAGAGAACAGCAATCCATAAACCACAGGCGCGGCAAAACATATAAGGAGCAAATCATATTGGGTAAAAATCTTTTTTACTTCTCTTTTAAAAACACTTGTGAAATTTTTAATTTTCATTTTCCACCGCCTTTTGAGCCGCTTTTTTTATACGGAATTTTAAAGTTATATAAGCGGCAACAAAAAACACAATTGATAATATAAGCAGATGAAATATAAAAGGATAAATATAGTTCATCCCCAAATCCTGATGATAGATTTTCTTAAATCCCGCAAGGAAAGGAGTAAGCGGTATAATCTGCACAAAAACCGCTAAGAATTTCGGCATTATGGAAAGCGGATATGTATATCCCGACAACAAAAATGCCGGCGCGGATATAAGCAAGACTCCTTTTAAAGCATTTACTTGAGTTTTTAATACGGACGACAATAAAAGTCCAAGCGATATTGCGGCAAGACAAAAAGACAAACTAAGCAATACGGGCGAGCCGGACCAATGATGAAATTTTATTCTAAATAATGGAAAGATGAAATGATATAAGATTTCAAAGTGCAAAAAAGAAATGCCTATATAAAGAATGGTTTTGCCCAACAGAATTTTCAAGACGCTTTTGTTTGCCGTCTCATACATATTTTTGACAGTCTTCATATCAAATTCTTTTGCTATTGTCAGCGCGCCGAAAAGGATTAGCAATTGATGTATGACGGAAAGCCACAAACCCGGCGTAAGATAGAAATTATAATTTAGCGCAGGGTTAAAAAGTTTCATATTGTCGCTTTGTATTTGTTGGACGAGGGCTAATGCTTCTTTTGGAGAAAAGCCTTTTTTTGAGAGGATTTGATATTTTATGCCCGCTTCAAGAGTCGCGATTATAGTTGTCGCTCCCGCGTCGGCTACGCTTGACGCTATATAATTTGAAGCATTAGTAAAAACTATTAAACTTTGCGTCTTTTGTCTTTTCACATTGTTTTGAAAATCTCTGGGTATATACAAGCCCAAAACCGCTTTTTGTCTTATCAAATAATCTTTTAATTCATTTATATCAGACAAACGATATTTAACCTGCATATCGGCGGAAGAGTCAAAAGCCCTTATCACCGTTCTTGAAAGTTCGCTATTGTCTTCGTCTATTACAGCTATAGGCAATTCTTCAAGGCTGCCGGACATAAAAATTCCGCCGAGCAATAAACAGTCGGC
>JAISKX010000006.1 GCA_031260765.1 Endomicrobium sp.
AAAAAAGCCAAAGAGCCTATATTAGATTTAAAAACAATCTCTTTAAACGCTTTATCAGAATTGTATTATAGTTCGTCCAAAGATACAGAGCCGAGTATTTTTTATTACAGAATGTCTGAAATTTTAAGAAATTACATATCAAAAGAATATGATTTTGACGCTATGGAGATGACTCCATCCGAATTTTTTGAAGCCGTCAAAAAAATAATTCCTGAAACAATCAATATAAATGAATTAAAAAACTATTTAAAACTTTTCACATTAGCGCAATATGCGGCTTTTAAACCTTCTGACAAAGAAAACGAAAACAGTTTTAATTACACGAAAGAATTATTGGAGAAATTATGAGATTTGCAAACCCGTTATTTCTATTGACTTTTATACCTTTGGCGGCTTTCATATATTGGTATATAAATTCATTCAAAAAAAGAGTCTATAGCCCGTCTTTGAGATTTTCCCGCATCAATCTCATTAGCCAAAAATATAAAGGCAATAAGACTTTATTTTTAAAAATCCTTAAAATTTCAAAATATATCGCTTTGCTTTTTTTGATTATTGCTCTTGCAAGACCGCAAGAAGGCAAAACTTTTGAAAATTCAAGCGCGCAAGGCATAGATATAATGATTGCCTTAGACACATCTTCAAGCATGCGTTCAATAGATTTTAAACCCTTAGACAGAATGCAGACGGCAAAAAAAGTGATAGAGGATTTTGTAAAGGGCAGAAAGTTCGACAGAATCGGTCTTGTTAATTTTAGCGGTCTTGCTTTTACTCAAAGCCCTTTGACCACAGATAAGGAATCTTTAATTGAATTTATAAAAAGCGTTGAAATCGGCGACACAGGTCTTGATGGGACCGCAATAGGCTCTGCGATAATGACGAGCATAAATAGATTAAAAGACAGCGCGGCTAAAAGTAAAGTAATCATTCTTGCCACAGACGGCAATAATAATATGGGAGAAATAGACCCTGTCACAGCGTCTGAAATCGCCGCTCAATACGATATAAAAATCTATGCTATCGGCGTAGGCAGCCTTGAAGGCGGAATCTATGTTGTTGACCATCCTTTTTTCGGGCGCAGAGAAGTCCGCGATACGGAAAATAAAATCAATGAGGCGGTATTAAAACAGATATCCTCAAATACAGGCGGAGAATATTTTAGAGCTTTAGACGCCAAATCTTTTGAGAATATAATGAAGCAAATAGACAGTCTTGAAAAGGACGATATCAAAGCGTCTCAATTTACAAATTATAATGAGAAATATAAGCCTTTAGTATTATTGGCTTTCCTTCTTTTATTGTTGAGCGTCATTTTAGAAAACACTTTTCTTAGAAAATTACCTTAGGGGAAAAAATGTTTGCAGATAAAATATATTTATTATTTTTACTGATTTTGCCGATATTGGCTGTTTTCTTTGCCATATCATATAAGAAGAGAAAAAATGCTTTGTCCGCTTTCTTTTCTTCCACTAATTTGTCGAGCTTGAGCAATGTCAATTTAGAGGCGTATAAAATCAAATATGTTTTGCTCCTTGCCGCTTTTCTATTTTTAATCTTTGCTCTTGCAAGACCTCAATTCGGCGAGAAAACGCAGGAAGTGACAAGAGAGTCTTCAGAAATCGTAGTGGCATTGGATATTTCAAGAAGTATGTTGTCGCGCGATATGGAGCCCAATAGGCTTGAGAAAGCCAAACAAATTTTGCTCAGAGTGATAGAGGAGAACGCCGGAGACAGAATCGGAGTGATTGTTTTTAGCGGGAGCGCTATGTGGCAATGTCCGATGACTTATGATTTTGAGGCTTTAAAGATATTTCTCGGCGATATTGAGACGGGAAGCCTTCCGATGGGCGGCACTCAGATAAGCTCGGCTATTATGCTTGCCGCAAAAGCCGTGAGCGCAAATCCTGCTAATAATAAAGTTATGCTTTTGATAAGCGATGGGGAAGACCATGACTCAAAAATAGACGAAGCTTTAGAAGCTGCTAATGATATAGGGTTAAGAATTTTGACTGTTGGGATAGGTTCTCAAAGCGGCGCCCCTGTTCCTAATAGCGAGAGCGCGGTTTCAGACTATATAAGGGATGGAGTTGGAAATGTTGTGATGAGTAAGTTAAATCCGCAGCTTTTAAAGAATGTCGCTCAAAGAACTAATGGAACTTATTTTGACGCTTCTCAAAGAGATTTGTTTTCCTCTTTAACTAAGGCTGTGCGCAATATAGAAAAAGACAAAAGCGAGTCTGTTCAAAGAACTAATAAGGCTGATAGATTTCAGATTTTCCTATTTTTAGCTTTGCTTGCTTTGCTTGCCGAGTTTTTAATTCCTATTACAGGGAAGGAAAGAATATGAAAGGAATGAAATTTAAAATTTTATTATTGGCGGTTTTATTTGCTCTTTTGATTTTTATAATCATATTTTCAAGGAGCGGCATTTCTAAAAACAATGGAGCGGTCAATCTCTATAATAAAGGAGATTATGCTCAAGCCGCTCAAGTTTTGGCTGAAGAATCTTTTAAACAGCCTGAAAATTTCTCTTTATTAAATAATTTGGCAGGCGCTCAATATAAAAACTCTCAAATGGATAGCGCATCGGATGAATATCGTTCAGTAATATCTTCTACTCAAGCAAGCCGCGCTGAAAAATTCAACGCTCTATACAGTCTTGGCAATATTGAATATAAAAAGAATAATTTTGCTTCCGCGATAGATTTTTATAAAAAAGCGCTTAAAATAAATCCAAATGACAGCGATGCCAAATATAATTTAGAAAATGCTCTAAGACAATTGGAAAAACAACAAAATCAACAGAATCAACAAAATCAAGACAAACAGAATCAACAAGACAAACAGAATCAACAAGACAAACAGAATCAACAAGACAAACAGAATCAA
>JAISKX010000109.1 GCA_031260765.1 Endomicrobium sp.
CAATGGGGCGCTAATCTGTTAAAAAACAATTCTATCGCAATTGTTTTTCATTTAGGCAAACCCAAATACTCCGCTATTTTTTGAGCGACAAACTCTGGTTTAATATGATTTATCTCTCCATCATTCTTGATATTACTGCACATTTGAGGAATAATATTTATATTTTCTGGATATGCCAAACGATTATATATAGCGACTGTTACCCCCCAAAGAACTAAAGATTTCCGTCCTAATGCTTTTGCAATATGAACACAACCTCCTTCAATGCCGATATTTAGTATGGAATTATCTAATAGATAACATAATTCATTAAGCGAAGTTTTTCCATTTGCAATTATATCCATCCCTTTTAGATACTCTTTGCCTGTTCCAATCTGGACAAATTTTATATCCGCGCTAAGTTTATCTCTCAAAATTGCCGCTGTCTTTTCCCAATTATCAATAGACCAGCACTTGACTCCATTATCCACAAATCCCTCCCCACCGGCTCCGCATTGAAAAGTAAGATATTTCGTTGTATCCATTATCAAAAATTTCTGAGATGGGGAGGGGGGGGTATCATATTTTAAAAAAGGGGAACAATTTTCAATATTATCAACCCCCGCTCTAATTTTAAATACTGACATGGTATGCAATTTATGAAAATTGATATGGCTCTTAAAAGACATCTTGAAATTAAGAATATTATCATCTAATTGCATTACGCAATCTGACAGAGCAAAACATTCTGGATACTTGTATTTATATTGTTCTAAATTCTCAACTATTCTTTGAGTAAATTTTTTATTTCTTTTGACGAAAATCTCAAATGCGTCATGGCTCACTATATATGCAATATCGTATTGTTTCTTTGTGATATGCGCGGCGTCTTTAACCAAATAAAATCTTGTCTTGTCCTTTATATCTTTGTTTAGCGCTTGTGTGCCTTGATTATATATATCAATACAGATGTTAGGGTTCATTTTTACCAATTCGGTCAATATTGACCTTTGCATTAAATAATCGCCTATTCCGCCCTCGCCCAAAAAAGCAATATAAATTATATCTTCATTGGAATTAGAGAAGAAAACTTTTATAGCGGGATAAAAACATTTAAGGAAATCCTTGATGGAATCATTAAGAATTTTCAATTTCTGATATGTTTTGTTTTTTCTATACCAATCTCTCCAACTCATTGATTGTCTCCCATTTTTATTAAAGTTAAGAAAGCTTGTGTCATACATTGTCCTCTCTTTTTTACTTTGAGTTTTTAGAAAAATGTTTATTCTCAAATATTGTTATTTACAATCTCAAAAGTTGCAAAATGTTCTTTGCAAAGTTTCCTTGCTAAGCTGACTTTTCTTTTTCCCCGCTTCTCATCAATAAAATCTTGAATAAATTGTAAGTGCATTGTTTTCTCCTATATTAAAGCCAAGATAGCATATAAGGATATGCTTTGGCTTTTTGTTTTTTGATATTTTCTATTTCAATATCCAATTATTGAAATCGGCAAATATCAAGCTGTTTTTAATATTCTCCTTTTAAAATCTAAAATAAATGAATGGGTTAAATGTTGCTGAGGCTAATGACATAGTTGATAATATAAAAATTAAAATAAGGAAAATGTTTACACAGCCGCCCATACGGGCAGATTTAGGTTTATCCAATATGTTTTTAAAAATTGGAACAGAAAGAATAATGCCTATAGCAAGAGCAATGATTTCTATCCTGTCAAAATACCATTGGGATAAAAACAATATATCGCCTCTCTGTCCAAAACCAAACATCTTTTTTATGTATTGCCAAGCATAAGACATATTGTCGGCTCTAAATATCACCCAACCCACTATGACAATGAGCATAGTGTATATTCTTTGGGAAAATGACAGAAATAACCCGCCCTCTTTTTTATGCCAATTTGTCATTTTCTCAAATACAAGGAATAATCCATACCATAAGCCCCAAAATATAAAATTCCACGCCGCGCCATGCCAAAAGCCCGTTATCAAAAAAACTATAAGCAAATTGATATTTGTTCTATTGGCAGATATTCTGTTTCCTCCAAGCGGTATATATAGATATTGCTTAAACCAAGTTGAAAGGGATATATGCCAGCGCCTCCAAAACTCTGTGATGGATTTTGAAATATATGGATAATTGAAGTTTTCAAGAAATCTAAAACCGAACATCATCCCAAGCCCTATCGCCATATCGGAATATCCGCTGAAATCATAATATATTTGCAATGTATAACATATCGCCCCAAGCCAAGCCGTCCAAACTTCCATACCTTGTATAGGCGTTGCAAAAACTTTGTCCGCAACCAAACCCACAGTATTGGCAATAAGAACTTTTTTTGCCAAACCTATAATAAATCTCTTTACCCCATAGGAAAACTTGTCAAAAGACATATCGTGATTATCAATTTGGTCTTTGAGGTCGCGGTATTTTATTATGGGTCCCGCTATCAAAGCGGGGAAAATTGAAATGTATAGGGCGAGTTTATAAAAGTTTTTTTGTATTTCCACTTCTTTGCGATAGACATCTATGATATATGACATAGCCTGAAAAGTAAAAAACGATATGCCCAAAGGCAAAGTTATCTTTTTTACCATAAAGCGCAAGCCTGTCAAAAGAGAGGCATTATCAATAAAAAAATTGGCGTATTTAAAATATGCAAGAAACCCTAAATTGATAATAAGACCGATTATTAAAATCATTTTGCCATTGCTTCTATATTTATCAATCAATACGGCTGTAAAATAATTCACAGCTATAATGAATATTAAAATCCAT
>JAISKX010000192.1 GCA_031260765.1 Endomicrobium sp.
TTTAGAGATAATCCCAGATGAAGAACAAACGGAAGATGTCCCAGAATTACCGTTTGAGAAAAAAGCGAAAGAAACAGAGAAAGAAGTAAATAAAGAAGCCTCAGAAAAAGAAGAGATTGCAGAGGAACAATAGGATAATTAGGATGAGCGCTTGTCATTCTGCATTGTTGTTGTCTGTCATTCTGCGCGAAGTCGCAGAATCTATTTTATGCAGTTCTTCAAGTCTTTGTTGTTAGCGTAGAATAGTAGTGTGTTTGTTTCAACTATAATTTAAAAGGATACATATATGTCTGAGTTTAGAAGAAATCCTGTCTTTGGAAATTGGATAATTATTGATACGGAAAGAAATTTCAGCCAAGAAAAGCATTCTGTGGAAAATGGTGTTGAAAAATCGGATACTGCCTATTGCCCATTTTGTCCCGGCAATGAGTCTATGACAAAGCCTGAGATTTTAGCTTTCAGCAATAATCCTCATAGATATCCAAATACGGGCGATTGGAAATTGAGAGTAGTCCCAAACAATAAGCCGATTTTGCAAGTGGAAAGCGCAATCAAAAGACAAGCTTACGGTATATACGATAAAATGGAAGGCGCCGGAGCCCATGAAATAATTATTGAAAGTCCTCAACACGATTTGCAATTTAAAAATGCTCCATTAGAATATTATGAAAATGCCTATAAGGCGGCTATAAGCAGAGTAAGGGATTTAAGAAATGATATTAGGTTTGAACATATATTTTATATGAAGAAATACGGCTCTCACGGCAATTATCCGATAGGCTCTCATCCTCATTCTCAAATAATTGCTTTGCCCATAGTTCCAAAACAAGTAAATGAAGAGCTTGACGGAGCGCTAAGATATTTTAATTATAAGGAGAGATGTGTTTTTTGCGATATTATTTTGCAGGAAATTGACGATGGAATAAGAATTATTGCTGAAAATGAATCTTTCATAGCTCTTTGTCCCTATGCTTCAAGATATCCTTTTGAAGTTCGGATAATGCCCAAAACTCATAAAAGCGATTTTGATTTGATTTCTGATGCAGAGATGTCGGCGCTGGCTAATATAACAAAAACAGTTCAGACTAAATACTCTCTTGTGCTTGACGATTGTCCCGGAACTATTCTTGTGCATACAGCTCCTTTAAAGAAAAGAAATCTCTCATATTATCATTGGTATTTAGAAATTATCCCAGAAATTGCCGTTCTGGGAAATATAGATAAAGGGACAGGCTTATTTGTAAATCCAATATTCCCAGAAGACGCGGCAAAACACCTTAAAGGATAGAGCTTGTAATTCCCCTTCACTTGGGAAGGGGTGGACGCGAAGCGGACGGGGTAGCGCCGTTAAAAGAGAAAATACGGCAGTGTGGCAATAGCAAAACAGAGGTAAAAATGATGGACAATAAATTAAATATCTTAATGGCGGCGTCTGAATGCGTGCCTTTTGTCAAAGTCGGCGGTCTTGCCGATGTGGTCGGGACATTGCCTAAATATCTAAAATCTCTCGGCAATGATGTCAGAATTATTTTGCCTAAATACCGCGCTATTGACGAGCGCAAATATAAATTAGAAACTTTGCCTTTTAGGCTTCAAGTAAATGTCGGCAATGAAACTCATCCATTCACATTGAAACATTGTATTGCTGACGACGGCATACAAGTTTATTTTATAGAGAATATGAGATATTTCAATAGACAAGGCATTTATGGAGAGGGCGGATTGGATTATCCCGACAATAGAGATAGATACATTTTTTTCAGCAGAGCCGTTTTAGAATCTGTCAAAGCTTTGTCTTTTAGACCCGATATTATCCATTGCCACGATTGGCAGACGGCTTTAATCCCCGCATATTTAAAGACCACGCATAGAAATGACGGCTTCTTTTGGAATTCGTCTTGCGTATATACTATACACAATATAGCCTATCAAGGAGCTTTCAGCGAAGATACCGTTGAGGCGGCAGGTTTTGCCCGTATGGACTTTACTCCTGCAAAAATTGAATATTACGGCGGAGTCAATTTTATGAAAAGCGCTATAACTTTAGCCGATAGAGTTTCCACAGTAAGCCCGACTTATGCTTTAGAAATCAAAGATTTTAACGGGCGCGGTATGGAATGGTCTTTAAATCACAGAGCTGATAAAATCTATGGAATTTTAAACGGGATAGATTATGATTATTGGAATCCGAAAATTGATAAAAATATAGCGGCAAAATTCAACAAAAAAAATATAAACGGGAAAATTCTTTGCAAACAGGATTTGCAAAAAATGTGCGGTTTTGACATAGATAAGGACGCTTATCTTTTCGGCTGCGTGTCAAGGCTTGATTGGCAAAAGGGTATAGATGTGATTATTGACGCCGTCAATCAATTAAAAGATGAAAATATGCAATTTGTTGTTTTGGGGTCGGGAGATATGAATATAAAAAGAGATTTGCAGAACTTAGCCGCTAAATATCCTAAAAAAATCGCGGCTTTCTTTGATTTTAACGAGGCTTTAGCTCATAAAATATATGCAGGCGCAGATTCATATATGATGCCTTCAAGGTTTGAGCCTTGCGGTTTAAGCCAAATGATTTCTCTTGCTTACGGCACTATCCCCATAGTAAATAGAGTCGGCGGACTTTCAGATACCATAAAATATTACAATCACTATAGCGGCAAAGGCAATGGTTTTGTTTTCAATCTCACCTATGGCGAGAATTTCGTTCAAACTATTTTAAAGGCTCAAAAGATTTTTAAAGATAAGGCTTTGTGGAAGGTTTTAATGCAAAATGCTTTCAATTGCGATTTCGCTTGGTCTCAATCTGTTTTGGAATATCAAAAAATGTATTCGGATTTGATAAATCAAAAAAAATCCGAAACATTCTCTATACGGAGTTAAGAATGGAAAATAATAATTATTTGCAAAATCAAAATGGACGCGGCGCTCTCAATCCGCAAGAAAATACGCCGTCTGCGCAGCAACAGCCGCCTCGCAATGGGCAGGATTCTTTTGCTCAAAATCAAAATATAAATGGAGCGCCGAATCTGCAAGAAAATGCGCCGTCTGCTCAGCAACAGCCGCCGCGCCGCCCAAGGTATAATCAACCATTATTTGTTCAGACCCATGGCGCAAAAAAGTTGATTAAATTTGTGGTCTTAGCTTTGTTTTCAGCCTTTTCCGTTCTGCTTGCGAATCATTATTATTATTTACAAAACTATGCTTTAAATCTATCCAGCGATATAAATATAGTCGTGTTTATAGACAAAGCCTCAAAAGACGACGCTGTAATTTGCGACGCCATAGAGGCTTTAGGTCTTGTGACTATAGACGAATATGTCAATTCCAAAGATGTTTATGCGAGAGCGGTTGAAGCAAATCCATTTTTAAAAGATGTAGTTGTTCCCGGGTCTGAGAATTCCTTTCAATCCTATGTAAAAGTCTCTCCAAAAGAATTGCCTACGGAAGATTATATGGCTGATTTGAGAAATGAACTCTATAAAATTGACAATATAGACGATGTGATATTTGATGTTTCTCTGTTTAAACATTATGCTCAAATAAAAGCATCTGCGCTCTTTTATCAATTTGCGTCTATAGTTTTTGCCGCCTCTATTTTTGTATTGCTTCTGTTTAATATACTTATAGGTATTACGGCGAAAGAAGAAAGAATGCGTAATATTTTATCGCGTTTTATCGCCTATATGTTTTCAGCTACGGCGGGTTTTCTTATTATATGGACTGTGTGTTTGTTTTACAATTATCCCTTATTGCTCGGTCAAGAAGCTATTTTTATCATTATTCCTTTGACTGCGTCTCTTGGGATTCTTTATAAGGACTAAAATGTTTAAGTATAGTTTGAAAATCAAAGCCTATGCGCTTACTTTAATTTTGCTATTTACAGCCTGTCTTTTTGCGTCCGCTCAGCAAAACGATATGAAACAGCAGACCAATAGGCTCTCCAATATAGAGAGAAATTTAAAACAAAAGCAGGCTGAACAAATTAAATTATTAAGAGCGGAAAGAACGGTGCGTAGAGATTTGGAATTTTTAAACGACGCCATAAAAAAGACGGAAAAAAGGCTTCAAGATTTGTCTGATGATATTAAAAATGCCGAACAGAATTTATCCAAAGCTTCAAGAAATTATAATGATGCTTCTAAAAGCGCCAATCTTTGGAATCAGACAATCCTTGACGATATATGGCTCTTTAATAAGATGGCTATTGTAAATAGATATGAGAGAAATCCCGTTGAATATAAAATAAGAGAAAACGCCATCAAGGCTAAGAAAAACAAATTTGACGGCGAACAAAAGAGAGCTGATTCTTCATCTTCCGATATGTCTAAATGGCAGAAGACTAAGAATGATTTGGCAGTATTAAGAGATAAAGAGAGCAAACTCGTAAATGAGAGGAAGAATTTAACTGCGGAAAAAAACAAACTTCTTAAAAGCACTTCAAGCCAAAGACTTAAAGCCGAACGCGAAATTCAGGAATTAAAAGAAAGCGCAGCCGCTTTGCAGAAAGTGATGCAGAATTTAGTCCAAGAAAGCAAGAGAAAAGAGCAGCAGAGAATTAGAGAAGAACAAAAAAAGCAAGCCGTATCCGTAAGAGCGCCTCAGCCTGAAACTTCTTTAAGACCGCGCGCTGAGATAAGCAAAGCCAGAACACAAGCTGATTCAAAAAAGAGGAGGACGATTTCTCCTCCCGTAAGCGGAAGAGTTATTTTGCATTTTGGAAAGAATCAGCACGATGAACTTGATACTTTTGTAATAAGCAATGGAATAAAGTTAAAAGCGGATAATGGAGCCGCAGTCAGAAGCGTAGAGCCGGGAGCAGTCGTATATTTGGGGCAATTCCGCTCTTACGGCAATGTTGTGATAATAGACCATAATGGTTTCTTTGCAGTATATGGTCAATTGAACAAGATATTTGTAAAAGATAATCAAAGCGTAAAAAGAGGCGATACCATAGGACAGTTAGGCTCAGGCGACAATAGCGTCCTATATTTTGAAATAAGACGCGACAATGTCCCCGACAACCCAATGCTCTGGTTTAAAAGGTAGTAGGGATAGGGAGTAAAAAACGGAGAAATTAAAATGAAATTAAAAAAGTTTTTTGTTATCACATTAGTTTTATTCTTTTTCACAGGTCAATCTGCTTTCAGCGCGGACGCCACCTATGAAAAATTGAAAATAATGATAGATGTCATGGAAATCATCAAAAATAGTTATGTTGATGAAAAAGACACAAAAGATATGGCTGCCGGGGCAATAAGAGGAGTCGTTAGCACTCTTGACCCATTCTCTCAATATATGGAAGAAAAAGCCTATAAAGATATGAAAGAAGAAACAGCCGGCGAATTTAGTGGCATAGGCATAAGAATAATGTCAAAAAACGACTTTATTACAGTTGTGTCTCCCATTCAGGAAACGCCCGCATATAAAGCGGGTATGCTTCCGGGCGACAGAATTATAAAAATCAACGGGAAAAATGCCGTAAAGATGAATCAAGAAGAAGCCGTAAAAATGATGAAAGGCAAACCTGGCACAAAGGTGACTATTACAGTGTCAAGAGATAATGTCATAGACCCGATAGAATTTGTTTTAAAAAGAGACAAAATCAAAATAGAAACAGTCAGAAGCATATTGTTGGACGGCGATATAGCTTATGTCAGGCTTACAGAATTCAATGCAAAAAGCGCGCAAGATGTTGAGGATGCTTTTGATAAGCTTGTAAAACAAGGCGCAAAAGGTTTTATTTTTGATTTGAGAAATAATCCCGGCGGGCTTTTGGATTCCGCCATAGACATAATAAGTTTGTTTAAGAAAGATAAAGTTTTGGCTCTCACTACAAAAGGCAGAAATGAGAGTATGAAAAGAGAATATTTCACAAATGGCAGAGCTAAATTTGAGAAAATACCTATTATTATTTTAGTCAACAGAGGCTCAGCCTCAGCCTCAGAAATAGTGACGGGCGCTATGCAGGATTTCAAGCGGGCTTTGATAATGGGGGCAAACACTTTCGGCAAAGGCAGCGTTCAGACTATACTTCCTCTCTCGGACGGGACGGCTTTAAGGTTGACAATAGCCAAATATTATTTGCCTTCCGGCAGACCTATAACAAGAGCGGAAGGCTCTAATGATAAAAACGGCGTTACGCCCGATATAGAATTCAAATTGACCATTGAAGACGAAATAAAACTCTATATTCAATCAGATTTAATTCTTGAAAAATACAAAAAAGGCGCAGTCAAAACCGAAATTGCAAAGAGTTCAGCCGCAGTCTCAAAAAGTTCCGATACAGCCGTCAAAGACGCCAAAAAAGACGATATTGAAGACATAGTTTTAGCCGAAGCCATAAAAATAATGAAAGACAATAAAGTAGAAGAAAAAATCAAATCCAAAAAGTAGCCGTAATTCCCCTTCACTTGTGAAGGGGTGGACGCGAAGCGGACGGGGTAGCGCCGTTGGGTTTATTGCGCAAGTTTTGTTGATAGCGATTGATAAAATTTTCAGCGTATTAAAGAGGATTCCATGTCAAAAACTGAGCATCATAAAGAGCCGATATATATAAAACTCTATATACTTCTATTGTTTTTTTTGGGCATAACAATATGGTTTTCTATGCAGGGAAATGATAAGCAGAGGATTAAAAGCGATATAGATTTGGACAATAGAATATCAAAAGTATTATCCGACAATAGAATCGCTCAAAATGATATAGTTTCGCAGTTCGCAAGAGAAATGCAAAACAAGTCGTCTCTATGGAAAGAGTTCAATAAAAAAATCATTTTAAGAGACGATTCAAGGCTTGATGTTTTTGATTCTGATTTTAGAAAAATAGCTCGTTCTATGGGTCTTGGCTTAAAGAAAACTCTAAATGCCGACGGCTCTATAACTTATAGATTTTACACGGACTCGGATATGACTTTTTCAAAGATAACTTTTATGCTTCTGCGTTCAAGTCCAAGCAATAGGGGATATTAAAATGAATATTTTATCTATAGAGACTTCATGCGATGAAACTTCAGTTTGTATATCTAATGATTTAGATATAAAGTCTCTGTTTATATCGTCTCAAATAGCTCTGCATTCTCAATATTTTGGAGTAGTTCCTGAGCTTGCAAGCAGAGCGCATATAGAAAATATAAATTTTGTTATAAAACAAGCTTTGGACAAAGCCAAAATTAGTTTTGATTCTTTCTCATCCAAAATAGACGCTGTATCTTTTACAGTAGGACCAGGTCTTGCAGGAGCTTTGCTTGTAGGCGCTTTAGCCGCCAAAACCCTGTCCTTTGTATATAAAAAACCTCTTATCCCCGTCCACCATATTGAGGGGCATTTGTATTCGTCTTTTATAGAAAACGGCATTGTTAACCCTCCTTTTTTGGGAGTTATTGTTTCAGGGGGGCATACGGAGTTGATAATAGTAGAGGATTTTGGTAAATACACGCTCTTAGGCGCGACGAGAGACGATGCGGCGGGAGAAGCCTTTGATAAAGCCGCCAAAATGCTCGGACTTTCCTATCCCGGCGGTCCCGTAATAGACAAGAAAGCGCAAAAAGGAAATCCTGATGCCATAGCGTTCACAAGACCGTATCTCAAAGACAGTTGGGATTTTTCATTTTCAGGAATTAAGACGGCTCTTTTAAATTATTTAAAGAAAAATCCGCTCAAAGGCGAAAATCATTTGAATGATATTTGCGCATCTTTTAGGCAGTCTATATCCGAGACTATATCTTTTAAAGCCTTTGAAGCGGCAAAGAAATACAATTTGAAAAAAATAGCAATGGGCGGCGGCGTTTGCGCCAATTCGCTTATTAGAAAAATGTTTGAGACCTTAGCAAAGAAAAACAAAATGAAATTATATATGCCGTCGCTATTATATTGCGGCGACAATGCCGCAATGATAGGTATAGCGGCTTATTTAAAACAAAAAAAATACGGTCTAAAATTCGGCGAAACTCAATTGAAACCGTCGCCATCGCTCATATTGGAAAATTGGTAATACCGTAAATTCCCCTTCGCTCGTGAATAAGCGGCTCACGCCGTAGCATAGCGAAGGCAGGAGGCGAGGTAGCGCCGTTATTCTGTTTAACAGAGAGGATTTATGGAAAAGATTAGAAAATATTCTATTAAAAGTTTTAAAGGAGATTTTATGAAAAAATTTCAAATCAATTTGTTTGCAATCTTATTTGCAATGCTTTTATTTGCATCGGGAGGTAAAGTTTTATATGCCGTCAATGTGACTAATTTTAACAATCTAAACACAGCGGTGCATACTAATGATTCTGATAATCCTATAACGACTGGCGCTGAGATACTTTATACAGCCGATGTTACTATGACTGTTGCCAGTGTAACGCTGCGCGCGACGAATGTTGCAGGCGCTTCTTTAAATGGAGACAATCTATATCAAGGTTTTGCTTTTATGCTAAACAAGCAGTTGTTTTTTTATGGACAATTTGATTTTCACAATTTTTATAAAGGCGGACCCGGCGCCGTTATTGCTTTATGGGATTCATATCTATCATTTGATAATTCAACAGTCAGTTTTAAATTAAATGTTACGACAGGCACAGGAGGAGTTATTTCCGGCGTGACTGCAAATATATTATTTGCTAATTCAACTATATCGTTTTCCTCAAATACAGCAATTAGCGAAGGCGGCGCAATTTCTGCCATTGTGAACTCGCGTATATTATTGGACAATTTGAATATAGAATTTTTACGAAATACATCCTTGTCAAACGGCGGCGCGGTTTATTTACTCGGTTCGTCATTTAGCGTTAATTATTCAATCTTTGCTTCTTCGGGAAATGCCGCAGTCGGCAACGGCGGCTCTATTTTTGTTCAAAATTATTCAAGCGCGGTATTTAACAATTCTGTAGCGGAGTTTTCTTATAATACTGCAGACGGCTTAGGCGGCGCATTTTATGTTGACAATTCTCTTTTGTCGGCTGTTGATTCAACTGTGTCTTTTGTATTCAACACTGCAGCCAGCGGCGGCGCAATTTATGGACGGATTTCTTCAAGCATATCTTTTAACGGGTCAAGCGCGGTTTTCATATCAAATACTGCAATCAATAGCGGCGGAGCGATTTTTAACTATAATTCCAATATGTTTTTTAACAATGTAAGCGCATATTTTATGGCAAATACGGCAAATGTCGGCGGCGCTATTTTTTCCAGCGCGACAAATATGTCTTTTACAAATTCAATAATAGATTTTATTTTAAACTCGGCGGGCGATTTAGGCGGCGCTATTTATTCCGGCAAAGAGTCAATTATATGGTTTAATAATACAACTATGAGTTTTATCTCAAATACGGCAAGCGCAGACGGCGGAGCTATATATTCTGGAAATCTTTCCTCAATAACTTTTGTTGATATTACAAGCGTGAATTTTATTTCAAATATTGCTTTTGGAGCGGCAGGCGGCGCTATTTACTCAGGCGACAATTTATTTTTATCGTTTGACAATACAAGTATAAATTTTGTTTCAAATAAGGCGGGGACTGACGGCGGAGCTATATATTCTGGAAATCTTTCCACAATAACTTTTGTTAGAACGAGCGCAAGTTTTATTTCAAATACCGCGCTCTCAGCGGCAGGCGGAGCGATTTATTCGGGCAGCAATTTGCTTTTATTATTTAGCAATTCA
>JAISKX010000193.1 GCA_031260765.1 Endomicrobium sp.
CGGAAGTGGGAGAAACATTGCCGAAAAGTTCAGCGCCTATTTGATGAAATTGTCTATACCTTCCCGCTTGAGGACGCTCATATCTAAACATCTCTCCGCTGTAAAAAAATTTGCCGGAAGGCTGAGATATATCAAGTCTGTGTTCAATATACGCTCTCACAAGAGAGGCTGTGCCTTCGGGTCTTAATGCGAGTTTTTTGCCTTTTTTATCTTCAAAAACATACATTTCTTTTCCGACTATGTCTGTGGCTTCTCCGATAGAGCGGACAAATAAAGAAAGGTCTTCAAAAATGGGCGTTCTTATTTCTTCAAAACCGCGCCTTGAAAGAACAGATTTTGCAATTTTTTCAAATTCGCTCATTCTTAAAGCGTCTATGCCTATAATATCGTGAGTGCCGCGGGGGGCGTTAATAGTCATGGTCATAATCCTCTTTAATTTTAAATTCTTCTTTGGGCATAGAAGTTTCTTTTAATTTTTCAACTTGCTGTTCTATTTCTTCCACATCAACATTGCCTTGTATATGCTTATGGTCAAGAGAGATTACGCCGACTGAAACAATAAATTGAAAGGCTTGGTCTATGGTATAGTTTGTATAAACGATTTCTTCTTTTTTAAACATCATCAAAAATCCCGTTGAAGGATTGGGCGTTGTCGGCATAAAAACACATATATAATTTTCCCCTTTGATTCTTTGCTCATTTGTAAGAAAAGCTGCGGAATAAACTCCCTTATATGGATATGGGACGAAAACAACTTGTTTTAATCCTTTGTCTTTATCGCCGGAGAAAATAAAATTTACGAATTGTTTAGCGCTAAAATACACAGTGCCTATCAAGGGTATTTTGCCGAGCGCTTGCTCAAAGAATTTTATTACATTCTTGCCTAAAACTTTATTCGTTAAAAAACCCAGTAGGCATACAAGCGCTATTGAAATAAAGAAACTGCTGATTTTTGAGATGACATAAACCCATCTTTTGTCAGGGGTAAAAACATCAATGGCGGGGAAAGTGAAATGACCAACCCAATTAAAAAGTATAGAGGCGACAAAATAAGTAAGCCACAAAGGTATGATTATCACTACGCCCATTATAAAATGAATTTTTATAAGTTTGCCCAACTTTTCTTTTAGTGTTTTTTTAGCTACTTCAACTTTGACGCTATTGGGCATATACAAACTCCTTTCCGAATTTTAATAGTTTTTTCATCTTGGTTGGAGAATCAGTCTCGGCATAAACCCTGACCACAGGTTCTGTTCCAGAAAGTCTAACCCCAATCCAAGTATTGTCGTCTAAAATAAATTTGTCGCCGTCTATATCTATTTTCTTTTGAACTTTTAAACCCGCCATCTCGCTAATTTCTGAAGTTTTTAATTTATTTCTGAAATTGTCCATAATCTCTTGCGAGAGATGAAAATTGAGCCTTTCAGTATAGATTTTGCCCGTCGATTTTTCTATATCTTTTAAAATGGCGCTCAAAGGTTTTTTGTTCATTGCAACCGCTTCAAGCGCTAATAGACAAGCAAGGATTCCGTCTTTTTCAGGTATATGCCCTCTTATAGTGAGCCCGCCTGACTCTTCTCCGCCGATTATAAAATCAGCCGCATTATTTACCATAATATCACCGATATATTTAAAACCCACAGGCGTTTCTCTAACTTCAATGCCGCCCAAACTTTGCGCTGTTTTGTCTATAAAGTGGCTTGTCATAACGCTTCTTGCCGCAATGCCTTTCCAGCCTCTCGTCTTATTTAAGTGATATAAAAGAATTGGAATTATTTGATTGGGCTGTATAAATTCCCCATTGGAATCTATTATGCCGAATCTATCCGCGTCGCCGTCTGTGGAAAGACCCAATTTAAAAGATTCTTTTTTAACGAGCGCCAATAATTCTTTTAAATTGCCGACTGACGGTTCCGGCGAACGCCCGTCAAAAAGAGGATTTCTGTTTTTGTTGATTGTTTTTTGTCTTATTCCCGCCATATCAAGCAAAGCGTCCAAATAATCATTGCCCGTTCCGTGCAAAACATCCACAGCCGCTTTGATATTGGCTTTTTTGATTGCTTTAAAATTGATTAATTGTTTTATTCTTTTGAGATAAGCTCCGCGCGGGTCATATTTTTCTATGAGTTTATTTTTTAACGCTTCATCAAAGTCTGCGATTTGGACATCTTGCGTAGAAATAGCCGCGCAATACTCTTCAATTTTTTGTGTGGTTTGAGGAAGAGCGGGACCGCCCCAAGACGGCGAATACTTTATGCCATTATATAGGTAGGGATTATGGCTTGCTGTAAAATTGACAGCCCCCGTAAGTTTTGACCTAATAACTTCATAGGACAAAACAGGCGTAGGCGTATCTCTTTTGCACAATAGCGCTTTGACGCCATTGCCAGCCAAAACGCAAGCGCAAGTTTTGGCGAAATCCTCAGACATAAATCTTGTGTCATATCCAATTATAATTGCAGGCTCGCTTGTTTCTTCTTTAGCCAATTTAGCAATAGCCTGACTTACCCTTCTGACATTATCATAAGTAAAATCCTCAGCAATAATGCCTCTCCAACCCGAAGTTCCAAATTTAATCATAAAATTCTCCTTTTATTTTTATATTAAAGCCGTCATTGTCGGCTTTGTTAAATCCTTTTTAACCCTTAATAGTTTTTTTATTTGGCTATGCAAAAATTGGGCTCTATACCTAAGTTTTCTGATATAGTTAAAATCGTATTAAATGCAGGATTGCTTTGTTTTGACAACATTCTATATACATTGGAGCGTTTCATTTTAGTTTTTTGGGCTATTGTTATTGTTTTATTTTCAGCAATGGCAATCAATTTTAAATTCTGTAAATATGCGGAATAATTTTTTGTCTCATTAAACTCTCTGACAACTCTTTTTTTAAAAGATTGTATCCTTTCAGGGTCTTTACTCAATGTTTTCGCAAAATGAGCGTCAAAAGACTCATCTTCTATATCCCAATCCTCATTGCTTATTTTTTCTTTTTGCATAATAGCCTCCTCTGCTACAATTTTCTATATTGTCCCGCTCTTTTTTAAATATTCCTTTATTTCTATCGCAACTTTAATATCTTCGGCTTGACTATCTTTATATCCTCCGTATAACAACAATAAAATCACATTGTTTTGTAAAACCGAATAATAAACCCTATAGCCCTTTTGATAATTTATTTTTATTTCACTAATGCCTTTTCTTAATGGATTACAATTTGAGGTATTGCCTACTAAAACTCTATTGATATAAATCACAACTTCATCTTGAACATTATTAGGCAAATTATCAAACCATTTTATAAAAGCCTTTGTTTTCTTAGGTGTCATCTGCAATTCCTTTTTGCGTTTTTTACAAGTCTGTTTTATCATATATGATAATATCTTGCAAGCAGTAAGATAGCTTATATTTTACCTCAGATAATGGCAAACGGCTTTCTCGCAAGTGGCGCAAGAAGATATAACGACAACAACCACGCAAGGGACGCAAGAACGACAAAGACAAAAAGGCTCTTTTAGCATTCTATCTATTGAGGAATGCCGCTGTTTTATTGAGAGCGATGTGATTACCATTGTTAATCACATCATATTATGATATGATTATCTTACTTAATCACATCACATTTAGGGGACATTATGAAAAAATATCTATGGGAAAATTCCAATTGGCAGGATTTTGAGTGTGACAACAGTAAAATTATGGGACTTTTGTCTAAGGCTCGTTTTTTGCAAGGGGAATTGATTGGGAAGGTTTCTGCTTTGGATATAAAACTCCAAAAAGAAACTCAAAGCGAAATTCTTGTAGAAGAAACTATAAAAACGGCTAAAATAGAAGGGCTGGAACTTGATATAGATTCCGTGCGCTCTTCTGTTGCCGAAAGATTGGGTTTTCCTGAAGGGATTGGTTTTAAGCAGGATAGAAATACGCAAGGTTTAGTTGATATTTTAATAGACGCCGCCCGCAATCATAATACGGTTCTAAGTATTGATAGGCTCAATGGGTGGCATGCCGCATTGTTTCCAACGGGATATTCCGGATTTAAAAAAATCACTACTGCCGATTTGCGTAAAGATAAAGTTGTTGTTGTTTCTGGACGGATAGGCAAAGAAAAAATACATTTTGAAGCGCCGCCCGCAAAAGCCGTTAAAGAAGAATTGAAAATATTTATAAATTGGTTCAATAAAAGTTTGTTAAAGGAAGACGGTTTGTTAAGAGCCGCCGCCGCTCATTTAAAGTTTGTCACTATTCATCCCTATGACGACGGCAATGGCAGATTAACAAGAGTTATTACAGATATGGCAATGGCTCAGGACGAAAAAAGCGGAATGCGTTTTTATAGTTTATCTTCGCAAATAATGAAAGAGCGAAAGGATTATTATCAAATACTCAAAGAAGTTCAAAATCTAAAAGCAGATTTAACTAAGTGGTATGAATGGTTTTTAAATATGTTTATGCGCGCTTTGCAAAATTCTCAAGATATTTTAGAAAGAGCTTTTATAAAGGCTAATTTCTGGAAAAAGATAAAAGATATTGCTCTTAATGAAAGGCAGATAAAAGTTGTGCAAAAACTTTTAGACATAGGAATAGGCAAATTTGAAGGCGGTCTTACTACGCGTAAATATGTGAGTATGACAAAAATAAGCGCCGCCACAGCATTTAGAGAAATAGAAGATATGCGTCAAAAAGGCATATTAAAACCCTATGGCAGAGGCAGAAGCGTTTATTACGAGATAAATATTTAAAATCTATTTATTATTTATTTTGTTGCAAAATGAACTCAGCCCTCTCGCCACTTGAATGGAGCGGGCAGGGTGAGGGGTTTATCGCGAAGCGGCAGTTAAAAAAACGACCACGGCTCTTTTAACATTCATTGGAAAAGTAAGGTTTCAATTGGACAGAGTTTGCCGCCTTGCTGTCGGATACGAGGACATTCGGGGCTAATTTTTAAGGGAAATTCAAAACTTGCGGCAGATAAAGGATTTAAAGGAAAGCCGCTTCGGACAGATTGAATTTCTCAACCTTAAAAATAAGCCCCTCA
>JAISKX010000066.1 GCA_031260765.1 Endomicrobium sp.
TAAGGCAAAAGCGATTTTTGCATATTTCTTAGCCGCAAAAGGCGTATTCAATTCCATTGCCGCAGGTAAGAGAATTGAGCAAGCGTCGCCGTGAGGAATATGATACAAAGCGCCTAAAGGTTGAGCCATAATATGCGCTATGCCTATGCCCGCCGTAATAGCCTGCCCGCCGAGATAACTTGCAAGAAGCATACTGCCCCTTGCATCTATATTGGAAGGCTCATGGAATGCTTTGGGCAAATTCTCATTGATTATTTCTATAGCCTTTAAACCAAACATCTCAGAAAATGTATTTGCATTTAAAGAAACATAAGACTCTATAGCATGGCTTAAAGCGTCCATACCCGTAGCCGCTGTGGTTTTGGAAGGAAGACCGAGAGTCAAAACAGGGTCTAAAATAACAATGTCGGCTATCATACTTGGATGATATAAACTCTTTTTTAAACCATTATTATTATTTGTGACCACCGCTGTTTTTGTAGCCTCTGCTCCTGTGCCGGCTGTTGTGGGTATTGCCACAAAAAGAGTGGGAGCTTTTGTCGCTTGTTTGCCTTCCATTTGATATTGCTCAACATTGCCGCCGTTTGCAGCAAGCATATTGATTGATTTCGCCGTATCTATTACGCTGCCGCCGCCGAGGGCTACTGTGCAATCGCATTTTTCTTTTAAGAAAATGTCGCGTCCGCCGTTTATGATATTTAAGTCCGGCTCGGTTGCGACTTCGTATTTATAAGCGCTTATGCCTTTTTCTGAAAGGGATTTAACGGCATCGTCATAATCTTTGCCTATACCCTTATACGCGACAAAAAATGCTTTCTTAACGCCATGCCAAGAAATAAGACCCGCTAATTCCTTTATCTTGCCTTCTCCAAATAAAACCTGTCTATTACATACAAAATCAAATGCTTTTGCCATATTATTCTCCTTGTGTCCCCGCATAGCCTTGCAGGCAATACGGGGTTATTAACGACATCAAACCCCTTCGGGGTTTAGTTGTAGCAATCTATTTCAGTTTTTCAATTTCTGCGGCAATTTTTGATACTAAGTCTTTGTATTGGTCGTCGGTTAGAAATTCTTTTTCGCTGTCGTCAAAGAATTTGCCCCATTGAAAGCCGCCTTCGTATTTGGGGACTACATGTATGTGAGTGTGAGGGACTGTGTCGCCGAAAGTTGCATAATTGATTTTGCCGGGCTTAAACACATTGTTTAGAGCCTTAGCTACTAAAGCAGTGTCTGCAAAAAATCCCTTATTTTCTTCGGGCGTTAAATCAAACCACTCTTTTTTGTGACCTTTAAAAGTCACGATGCTTCTTCCTTTGTGCTTTTGGTTTCTGTTGAGATATACTATAGAATTGGACAATTCGGTGATTTTAATCATCAAACTATTTAACTTCTCGCCTTTTTCACAATAAAAACAATTCTCCATTTTATTCTCCTATGTCCCCCGCATTGCCTTGCAGGCAATACGGGGTTATTAAAAGCCTCAAACCCCTTCGGGGTTTAATTGCAGCAATTTATAAAACTACGGCATCATCAAATTAGGCAGGAACATAACCAATTGAGGGACATAAGTGATGAGTAAAAGCACCGCTACCATTGCTAAGAAGAATGGGATGAACGCTTTTACCACGCTCGTTATAGAGCATTTGGCTATGCCGCAACATATAAACAAACATACGCCGACGGGCGGCGTAAATAAGCCTATTGCGAGATTGACTGTCATAATCACTCCGAAATGCACTGGGTCAACGCCAAGCGCTACCGCTATCGGCAGCAAAATCGGGGTGAAGATGATTACAGCAGGGCTTAAGTCAAGCCAAGTCCCTACAAATAATAGCCAGAGATTGATAATCAAGAGGAGTAAGAATGTATTTGTAGTCAAGCCTGTTAAGAAACCGCCTATAGCCGCAGGCACATTTTGCTGAGCAAAAAGCCAAGCAAGAGCGGACGCTGTGGCTATCATCAAAGTGACTTGTCCTGTGGTAATAGCAATTTCTCCAACGAGTTTGGGAATTTCCGTAAGTTTGAGTTCTCTATAATAAAAAGTCCCAAGCAAAAAGGAATACATTGCCGCTATGCCGGCAGCTTCTGTGGGAGTGAACCACCCTGAAATAATACCGCCTAAGATTATGACGATAGTAAGCAAGGCGGGTATGCCTTTGAGAATTATTATTATGCCTTCACTCCACGCAATCTTTTTATCGCGCGGATATCCTTTTTTCTTTGTGATTACAGCAGACACCGCTATCAAAACAAGACCTACAAGAATACCCGGTATAATGCCGCCCAGAAAGAGTTTTCCGATAGAAGCATTTGCCGCGACTCCATACACAACCATAGGAATGCTGGGAGGTATCATAACGCCTATTGTAGAAGAAGTGGCTGTGACTGCGACAGAAAAGTCTTTATCATAACCTTTTTCTTCCATAGCGGGTATTAAAATTGCGCCGATAGACGCTGAGTCCGATGCGGCAGAACCTGTAATACCTGCAAAAAGCATACTTGCAACTATATTGATATAGGCAAGACCGCCTTTCATAAAGCCGACCAACACTCTTGACATATTTATTAAGTCTCTCGTAATACCGCCCACAGCCATAAAGCGTCCTGTCAAAATAAATAAAGGCACTGCTATGAGGGTAAAGCTATCAAGCCCTGTGAACATTCTTTGAACTACTATCATAAGAGGCAAATCTGTGCCAATCAATATCCCGCCCAATGCGGCAAGCCCTGTGCATAAGGCTATAGGAACATTGAAAACCATCAAACCTATCATTATTGCAAAAACAATAGCCGCTACTGTCATAGTTGAACCTCCTTGCTCAAATCAATCTCTTCCAATTTAGGAGCATCGTCTTTTTCCCCTTTTATAAGGACTTTCATCTCATATATTCCGCAAATCACATATAGGAATCCTGCAAGGGGCAATACTGCATATACAATAATCATCGGCAGCCTCAGAATTGGAGAAATCTGTGAGAACCCTACAACATCCACGCAGAGATGATATCCAAAAAACGCTAAACAAGCGCCGAACAAAATAACCATACCTTGAACGCAGATGAAATCAATTCTTCTTGCTTTTGGGCTGAATTTAGAAATAATATAATCTATGCCCAAATGCAATTTATATCTCAAAGTCATCACGCTGCCTAAGAAACAAAGCCAGAGAAAAGCAAATCTGGCGACTTCATCAGTCCAAGGAAAAGGATAAGCAAAAAATGTCCTTGTAAAAACTTGAGACACAATAGCAAACAACATTGTAAGCCCTACTATTTTTACAATGCTGTTTATTATCACATCGTATAAAATATGCATAAAGTTCTTCATTTGACCTCCAGTTTCAATTTACAAAAAATGAGGCGTCTTCTTTACAAAAAAGACGCCTCATTTTTGTATCAACTATTTCTTCGGTGTGTATTTGAAATTTACGAAAGTGTCTATGACATCTCCTCCGATTTGATTGCGATATTCTTGATAAAGAGGTTTAACCGCATTTACAAATGAGCTTTTATCAGGAACGGTATTTACTTTCATTCCCAATTTCGCAAGTTCTTTGAAAGCCGCCGCATCGCCATCTAAGTCTAATTTGCTTTCATATCTTCCCGTTGCATCGCCTGCATCAAGAACAATTTTCTGCAAATCAGCAGGTAATGAATTGAAGAATTTTGCGCTCATACCGATGATGTTTGGAGAAATCAAATGCTCTGTTTGAGATACGAATTTTGTAACTTCGTATTCTTTCTGAGTGATAATCAAAGGAGTTGAATTTTCCGCCGCATCAACGACTTTTGTTTGAAGAGCCATATATCTCTCATTAGCCGATAGAGGAACAGGCACTGCGCCCAAAAGCGTGAATGCTCTTGAAATTACAGGGCTTTCCATAATTCTGACTTTCATTCCTTTGAAATCTTTTACAGTGACAATAGGATTTTTGGAGTTATACATATTTCTTGGGCTTCTAACCATCCATCCTATTATTTTTACGCCTGTTTTCTTTTCAAGAGATTCTGCAAATTTTTTGCCTTCTCCCGAATCAAGAATAGCCCATACTCTGTCAACGCTTCCCGCTATATAAGGAAGGTCAAATACCATAAATTTGGGGTCAAAGCCTGAAAGAACGGCTGTGTTGACTTCTGCCGCTTGAAGGCTGCCCATTTTCATTTGTTCCATATAGTCGCGATGTCCGCCGAGCTGTCCTGTGTGCTTAACATCAACCGTGATTCTTCCTGCGCTTTGTTTCTCTACCAAATCCTTAAAATAGAAAAATGCTTTTACGCAATTGTCCTCAGGATTTGAGGGCGTCGCCATTGTGATTTTGTAAGTCTTAGGCGCCGCTATTGCTGCGGAAACCGCAAAAGACAAAACAAAAACAAATGCTACTACTAATGAGACTGCTGATTTAATGCTCTTTTTCATGTTGCTCTCCTTTTTGTTTTTTTAGACAGCCGCGAGGGTCTGTCTTACAACAATCCCGGTTTGGGATTTTACTTTTGGGCGAATGATTATTCGCCCCTACAAACATTTTTGCGTTTTTAGGAGACGCGCATATAGCGCGTCTCTACATGACCAATTACCTATTGACTCTGCCGCTGGCATTGCCTTTCATCAGGGGCAGAATTTCTGACTTTTTGACATAATTGAAATCTCCATAGACGCTGTGGCATAAGCAGCTTGCCGCAGCCGCAAAGGCAACGCATTGACTATCGTCTTTGGAAAATTCCGCATCTAATAAGGAGTATATAAGACCTGCGCTAAAAGAATCTCCTCCGCCTATGCGGTCAACTATGTTTTTAATCTGATAAGGCTCATAAGCCCCATTGTTTAAAGGGGCAAAATTTGCCTTATCGCTTTTTGCATCATAAAGCATAGCGCCCCAATTATTGTGGCTGGCGGATATGCTTTCCCTTAAAGTAAAAGCGACTTTTTTGACATTGGGATATTGTTTGACGATTTTTCTTGCTACTTCGGGATATTTGTCAATTTCAAGTTTTCCGCTTGTAACATCTGTATTTCCCGCTTGTATGTTTAAGACATCGTCTGCATCTTCTTCATTGCCTATTACAATGTCAACAAAAGGAACTATTTTAGACATAGTTTTGCGGGCAAGTTCTTGGGCAGTTTTTGCCGTCTTATCCCATTTCCACAACTTTTTTCTAAAATTCAAATCGCAAGATACTGTAATTCCTGCTTTTTTAGCGGCTTCAACAGCCTCTTGAGCGGCAATAGCGGCATTTTCAGAAAGAGCGGGCGTAATTCCCGTGATATGAAACCAGCCGCAATCTTTAAAAATCTCCGACCAATTATAATCTTGAGGTTTAGTCAAAGCGATAGAAGAATAATCTCTATCATAAATGACATTGCTGCCCCTTTGATTAGCGCCGTTTTCAACAAAAAACAATCCAAATCTGCCGGGTTTTTTAAATACAAATTGAGTTCCTACGCCTACGGAACGGACATTGCCGATAAAAGCGTCTGTCACATCATTATCAGGTAAAGCAGTGATAAAATCTGTTTTTAGCCCCAAAATAGAAAGAGATGCTAAAACATTGATTTCTCCGCCGGCAAAAGTGATTACTGCATTGCCGGGTATGGATTGGCGGATTCTTAAAAAATCCGGCATATTGATTCTTCCCATCACTTCTCCAAAAGCAAGAATTTTCTTATCCATTTTTTGCTTTCCTCCATATTCCGAGCGCTTTTTC
>JAISKX010000093.1 GCA_031260765.1 Endomicrobium sp.
AACAAAATCAGAGACTGTTAAAAACAACTCTTATTTAAAAATGATAAAGATACAGCTTTAAGAAGAACTTTGAGAAAAATCCCCTCGTTTTTTAATGTTTCCAAATTGATTCCTAAATCATCATTGCAATATTTTGAAGTCCATCTCACCGAGCATTGCAATTTGAATTGCATATATTGCAATCACTTTTCGCCTCTTACCAAACCCGAATATCTTGATTTAGAAAAATACGAAAAAGATTTGCTCAGACTTAAATCTCTTACCAATGGAATAGTTAAAGATATCCATCTATTGGGCGGAGAACCGCTTTTGCATCCCAAGGTCAATGATTTTATGACAATGTCGCGTAGACATTTTCCAAATTCAAAGATAACAGTTGTCACCAATGCTCTTTTACTTTTAAAAATGGGCGATGATTTTTGGCAGACTTGCGCAAAAGAAAAAATCAATATAATAATTTCCGCATATCCCATAAAATTGGATAAAGAAGGAATAATTAAAAAAGCGCAAGCCTATGATTGGACGGGGGGGGACAGATTTATTGAGTTCACAGAATTTAAAACTATGTATAAACATTGCCTCAATTTAGATGGGACAGGCAATAAATTGTCCAATTATTTAAAGTGCAGTCCCGGCGTTTGCACATTTTTATATGAAGGCAAACTCTTTCCCTGCGCTATTGTTGCAAATATAAGGCATTTTAACGCGCATTTCAAAAAAAATCTGCCAGTCGCGCAAGGAGATTATATTGATATATATAAAACGAAAAACATCAAAGAAATTTTAAAGTTTTTATCAAAGCCCATCCCTTTTTGTTCTTATTGCAGTATAGACAAAATGACTTTTATACATCCTTGGAAAGTTTCTGAGAAAAAAATTGACGAATGGACATAATATGAGCGAAATACAAGTAAGCGTCATCATTGTAAATTATAATACCAAAGATTTGACCATTGCCGCCGTCCGCTCAGTATTTGAAAAAACAAAAGATATTGTTTTTGAAATTATAGTTGTTGATAATGCTTCTACGGACGGGTCTTTGCAGGCTTTTGAAAAAGAATTCGGCGAAAAAATTAAACTGATTAAATCCGCTAAAAATCTTGGTTTTGGCGGGGGCAATAATCTCGGCATAAAAACTTCAAAAGGCGGATTTGTTTTTCTTTTAAACAGCGACACTATTTTAATCAATAATGCTATTTATATTCTCTATGAGTTTATTAAACAAAATCCTCAGGCGGGAGTTTGCGGAGGCAATCTCTATAATAAAGACGGCAAACCGACTTATGCTTTTTGTAAAAACACATTGAGAGAAAACGAAAGCGCGCTTGTAAAGATTTTTAAAAGTTTAAAACAAAGATTGACAGGCAAGATGACGAATTTTTTTAATTATTCAGACAAAACAATGGAAGTTGACGGCATAATCGGCGCGGATATGATGATAAGAAAAAGCGTCTTAGACGCAGCGGGATTGTTTGATGAGGATTTCTTTTTATATTTAGAAGAGTCTGAGCTGACGGCAAGAATTAAGAAGAGCGGATTTTTATCTTATTGCATTCCTCAAGCCGAAATTGTCCATTTAGAAGGCGCTTCATTTAAAACTCCGCAAGATATTGAGAGAAAGGCAAGAGCTTATGCTTATAGTTCGTTTTTATATTATGAAAAAGTTTATGGAAAAGAAGCCGTCAAAAAACATTATAAAGAGAGATTGCGTTTTATCGGTTTGATTTGCTTATTTAGTTTGGGATTATTAAACAAAGAATGTTCTAAGAGAAAACGGATAATCCAAGAGGAATACGCCAAGTGGACGAAAGACAGAAAATAAAAAGAATTCTAATAAGTATGACTGCCCACATGGGAGACTTTATCTGGGCGACTTCCGCTTTTGCCGTCTTAAAAAAAACTTATCCCGACATAAAAATCACAATAATGGCTCCAAAAACTATAAAAGAATTGATAATAAACAATCCTGTTATAGATTCTGCAATATATTGTCCTTATTCAGACAACAATGCCAAGTCAAGGTTGAAGAAATTATTGTGGGCGCTCAGGACTGCTCCAAAAGTTTTTTTTAAACGATTTGACGCAGCTTTTATTTTTGACTCTTCAAGGGCGGCGATTTTGACTGTAAAATTAGCGCGCATTCCAAGGATAGTCGGCGCGGATTTATTTTTTAGCGGATATGATAAGCCCGACCCTGCCGCAAAATATTATACGGACAAAATCCCAGTGACAAAAGACCAAGATTTTTCTCATCTATCTACAAGGTATCAAACAATAATCAAATCTTTTTTCGGCATTTATAATAATGCTCTGCCCGTCATACCTGATTCTTCAAAATGCGCAAGCAAAGCCGCAAGCCTCATAAAAGATAAAGAGTTTTTAAGAGTTGCAGTATGCGTTAGGGGCAATAGGACTTCCACAAATATATGGAATATAAAAAATTTCCAAAAAGTGATAGAGGCATTAGACGCTAAATTTAAAAGCATAGCCTTTTATCTTATAGGAACAGCCGACGCTTATGAATATAGCGGACAAATCGCAAATAAAAACAATATCTATAATATTTGCGGACAGACTTCTTTACTTGAATTAAAAGAATTTTTAAAACTTTGCGACTTGCTTATATCCTCCGACACAGGCGTCATACATACGGCGGCTTTGGCTGATATAAATATAGTTTCTTTGCACGGTTATACTTCTGAGGCGGTAACAGGACCTATGTCGCATAAGGCTGTAACTTTTCACCGAGAGCCCGACTGTTTTCCTTGCGCGTATAGAGCCGAAATAGAAAAGATAACTTGCCCCACTCATCCAAATCCAAAATGTTTTGTTTTGATAAACCCGCAAGAAGTCGCGGATGCGGCAATTAAAATTTTAGAGAGAATAAAATAGGCGGGGGGTGTCATTCTGCGCGAAGTCGCAGAATCCATTCATTCTTATATTTTTTGTATGTCAGTTAGGCGAGAGGTCTAATGAATAAAATCTTAGTAATAACCAATGGCAATATAGGCGATTTTGTTATGGCTACGAGCGCTTTGAGGCTTTTAAGACAAGGCGAACAGTCGGCAGAGATTTCGCTTATCACATCAATAAAAGTTAAACCTTTTATTGAAAAATTAAATTTAGCGAATGCTGTATTATATACGGACTTTTCTTTTGCAAGAAACATTTTGCGTCAGAGAGCCGGCCAAATATTATGGCTTATCAAAAATTATTTCAGATTAAAAAGCGCAAACTTTGACACTTGCATTTTTCTTGACCATTCAAGATTTTTAGCAAAAGCGATTGCTCTTATAGGCATAAAGAATTTGATAGGACCGTCTTCTTGGTGGTGCGGCGACAATATCAAAAATCCCAATATCAAAATGTTGACACATATAGTAAATTTGCCGCCCAATTCCGACAATTTACATTTAAGCCAAAGATATCAAACTATAATAAGGAATTATTTAAACAACTATAATTTGTCTATGCCGATTTTGCCGAAAAGCGACGCCCAAGATGAAGCCGTTAAACTTTTATCAAGAAGCAAAAAATACGCCATTGCTTTCGCTTTGCGCGGCGACAATATAAAAGGCAATAAAAAGATTTATCCGTCGGAATATGTCCGCGAGATAATTAAAAATTCGGCAGATATATTTGATGCCGACTTTTATTTTCTTGGGACGAAAGATTCTTTTAGCGATTTAGAACAAATAAAAGATAGTTTTCCAAATCTGTCTATAAAAAACTTATGCGGGCTGACAAAACTTTTGGACTTAAAACCAATTTTTGAACAAATAGATTTATTGATTTCCGTTGATACGGGAATAATACATATAGCTGCGGCAACTGATGTCCAAATAATAGGTCTTTACGGCGCAAATCTGTATAATTCTTTTCCGATGAGTCATAGAGCCATAATACTTGGAGTCAAACAACCCTGTTCGCCATGCCATTACAGCCGCACAGTTTTAAAAATTCCTTGCCCCTATGGCGACAAACCAAAATGTTTGAGCGATATAAAACCGCCTATGGTAATAGAAGCGGTAAAAAAACAATTAGGAGATAAAAAATGAAAATCACAAAATTAGAACTTGAAGGGCTTTTGCTTTT
>JAISKX010000106.1 GCA_031260765.1 Endomicrobium sp.
GGATTAGAAAATTAAAGAGTTTCCTCTTTAAAAATACTCCATACCCCGAAGGTATGGTTCCAAAAAGCTATATTAAATTGTTTTACATATTCCTTTTTATCTATTAGGGCAGACACATGGGTCTGCCCCTACATATAAATCAAATTATTCGAATGCCTGTTTTTATCACTTCATTTGCTATTAGATTATCATTGTTAAAATCTCTCGGCAAAAATGGGTGAGGCTCTATCATTGAATCAACCTTACTACAATATCTCATTAAAAGAACTCCGTCATCAACAGGGTCGTCTTTGAAACTCTTACTGACAACCGCTATATCTATATCGCTATCTTTATGATTAGTCCCCGAAACATAAGAGCCGAACAAATATATTTTTTGTATATCTATATCTTTCTGTAAAATTTTTGCATATTTATGGGCTTTTTCTTTCGCTATTAATAAATCTGTTTTTTTAGCCATTGCCTTGTCTCCTTTATTTTCTCTATCTTTGGCTGCGTATATTTAAGAGTGCATTGCTTGTAGAATTTAAGTTTGTAATCTTGATAACGAGCATTTATTTGAAATGTTGTAAAAGTATTGAGGTCATTTTCCTGCTCTTTTGTAAGAGGCAAATGAGATTTCTCAGCAAGAGCAACTAACTTATGTATTTTTGGCGGAGCAATTTCGGCGGGATTATTTTTTACAAATAGGGCTTTCAATAACTTTTCCAACATAAGATGCCCAATAAACAATGACCAATCATACCGTTTGCCAGCAAACATAAATTCCATAGTATTAAAATCCATATCTGAACATTTTACCCAAAAATCTATTTTTTCTTGTTTGGTCATCATTTTACAACTCCATCCGGTTTTTGATTGGCGGGATAATATCAAAAAGGGCTGTAAAAGACAAACGGCGGGTTTCGTTTGCGGAGCAAATCTATATAAAGAGGATTATTTATTATCTATCTTGCTTGCCTCTTTTGCGGGAGAGAAATGGGAACGACGCGCTCTGCGTTGACCCTCTCCCTACACTCCCCCTCTTGTATGTGGAGGAAAAAAACGACCGTCCACCTTCGCTAAAGCTACGGCGCGACCCTGCGGGCTTTGCGTTTTGTGGGGGATTGAGAAAATTATTATTCCTATCCAAATGCTGCTAAATGCGGCTAAGTGGGCGGTGGTGAAACTTTCTTTATAAATAAATATGCCTATTAACATTGACAGAGTCGGGCATATATATTGCAGGAAACCTACGGTTTTTAGAGGAAGCTTTTTGGCGGCTGATGTAAAAAGTATTAGCGGGATGGCCGTGACTATGCCCGCGCCGATTAACAAGGATAAATCCGCCGCGCCTATATTGTGATAAACTCCACCTTTAAGGCTTGAATAATATTCATAGGCTATGGCTATGGGCGTAATTAAAGAACTTTCTATGGCTATGCTTGATAGCGAAGAAATGGACAATTGTTTTTTGATTAAACCATAGATGGCAAAAGTGACGGCTAAGATTATTGAAATCCAAGGCAATTGTCTAAATTGCCATACCATTATTGCCGTTCCTAAAAATGCAAAAAAGACGGCTATTTTTTGATTTCTTGTGAGTTTTTCTTTTAAAAATAACATGGCAAAGAGGACGCTTACCAAAGGATTTATATAATAGCCCAAACTTGACGCCAAAATTTGACCCGAATTTACCGCATAAATAAAAAAGCCCCAATTAAACACTATGGTGACTGCGGCGCAAATTTGCATTATCGCGCGTTTTTTATTTGAAAAAATAAATTTGACATCCACGCAAAATGCTTTTAAATTTTTGGAAACAAGAATTAAGCATAAAGAAAAGACTGCCGACCAAATAAAGCGATTAGCCAAAATATCAAGAGACGATACATGAGCCAATTGTTTCCAATAAAGAGGAAAAATTCCCCAAATAAAATAAGCCGATACCCCGCACAAAAAACCGATTTTTACATTTTTGTTCAATTGATTACCTCTATATAGCCGCTATTGCGTCAATTTCAACTGCGGCGGATTTGGGGAGTTTTGATACTTCTACGCATACGCGGGCTGGTTTGTGAGAGCCGAAAAAAGAAGCATAAACTTCATTTACTGCGGCAAAATCATTCATATTCTGTAAAAAGATACAGCATTTGACGATTTTTTCAATATCTCCGCCCGCCTCTAAAACAATTGCTTGGACATTTTCCAAACATTGTTTGGTTTGCTCTTTTATGTCTCCGCTTATCAATGTTTGGGTTTGCGGATTTAACGGAATTTGTCCTGAAACAAATAAAATATTCCCAGCTAATACTGCTTGAGAATAGGGACCTACTGCCTCCGGCGCTGATTTTGTGTTGATGATTTGCATATTATCTCCTTGTTTTTTTATTAGGGCAGACACATGGGTCTGCCCCTACGATAATTTATTTGTTTGTTGTGTAATGACAACTGCCGCGTTGCGTTGACCCCCTCCCTCACCCTCCCCCTTTCAGGTGGAGGGAACAGTTGCACTTCCGCGAAGCATTTTGAGCGTATTTTGGCAGAATTTGTCTGCGCCGTGTAGCTGCGCGTACATCAGCAGACAAATTGTGTCAAAAGACGACAAAAGGCAAAGCGGCCATACCGTTAAAATAGTCCAAGCCATCTAAACAAAGATATATAGCCGAACATCGTCGCTATTGATAATGTTGTCGTCAAATATACAGATTGGGCTGAAAATTCGGGCGCTACATTGTAATTTTTTGCCATTATCATATTAGTCACAGCGCAAGGAGCGGCAAAAGCTACCAAAAGAGCTCCAAGGTGAGGACCCGTAAAACCGAAATATACCATAAAAGGCGCCGTTATGGCGGGGACTATTATCAATCTCATCAAACACAATCCCAAAACAGGCTTTATATTTCCCGTCAACTTTTTTAAATCTATTTGAGAGCCGAGCAAAAGCAAAGCCGTTGAAGGTCCCAAAGCGCCTACGGCAAAAATGCCTTTTTCTAATGATTGTGGAATTGAAATGCCCAATAGAGATATTATTATGCCGAGAATGGAACTTGTGATAAGAGGATTTTTGCAAATATCTATCAGCGTGTGTTTGAGAGCAGCAGCCATATCAGTGTCTGAACTTTGAGAATAATAGACAAAAGCGATTACCGATAAAA
The DNA here is from genome assembly GCA_031260765.1 of Endomicrobium sp. Classification (GTDB taxonomy): domain Bacteria; phylum Elusimicrobiota; class Endomicrobiia; order Endomicrobiales; family Endomicrobiaceae; genus Parendomicrobium. The sequence goes on from JAISKX010000106.1 coordinate 3,138, forward strand.
GATTAAACATTATGATTGTAATAGGCACAAGCATAGCGGCGGCTTTTAGTCCAGCGTCGCCAAACATATTTATAGCAAGAGGCAGAGCGTATATTATATTGTTTGAGCGGAAAGCGCAGACAATAAAAATACATCTTTTATGGCGGTCTTTCATCGTAATGGTAAAAATACAAAAAGCGGCAATGGCTATAGCCAAAATTACGCTTATGCAAAAAATCACCATTTTAGAATTGAATTCGGCGTAAAAATCGATGGAAACTGTGCTGCAGAAAAGTTGGAAAGGCAAAAGATATTTAAAACAGAGTTTGTTTAAAAATAGTTTATCATTCTCTCCAATATGCCCCCGCCAAGAGATAAACCAACCCAAAGCCATAATAAAGAGTATAGGCGCAATAGCGTTAAAACTAAATAAAAAAATTTCCATGAATTCCTTTGAGATAAAGGCTGCCGCCCCGTCCGCATTAAGATAAGTTAATCAGCGTATTGATTTTGAGCTATTTTAGCATAAATCTGACTATACGCTATCTACAAAAAAGAGTCTATCTGCCTTCAAAATCTTGTATTGTTTTTAGGAATATTTCGCCGTATTGTTCTAATTTGCGGGCGCCTACGCCTGAGATTTTAGAAAATTCCTCTTTGTTTTTTGGGAATTTTTGGCACATATCTATTAAGGCGCTATCGTGAAATACTATATAAGCCGGTATATGCTGCTGAACGGCTATGTCTTGGCGCAATTGTTTTAAGGCTGTATAAAGTTTGCTGTTTTTGGCGGCAAAGACTGCGTTTTTATTTTTGGCTTGCCCGCTTGCGGGTTGTTCTATTTCCTCTTGGACTTCTTGTCTGATTGAGTATTTCATCTCTAATTTTATTCTATCTTTTAGGATTTCTTGTGAGCGGGCGCCCAATTTTAATACGGGATATTCCGTATGCGTTAGGCTTAGAAAATCGTTTAAGATTAAAAAGTTGATAGTCTCTTTTAATTTTTCTTTGGACTCCTTACATATATTATAAGTGGTCAATTTATCAAAATTTAAACTTCTGATTTTTTCGTTTTGAGCGCCTCTTAAAATATCTATCACTAAATTTTTGCCGTAATTTCCATTTATTCTATACACGCAAGATAGGATTTTTTGAGCAAGGATTGTGATGTCTTCTGTAATAGTCTCGGCATTGCAATTTCCGCAATTGGGACATTTATGATTTTTTACCTCTTGACCGAAATAGTTCAAGATATACGCTCTCAAACAATCTGTGGTATTGCAATATAAATCCATCTCGCTTAATCTTTTGCGCTGCAATTCTTTTAGGCGCTCGGCTTCTTGCGGATTTTGATATTCTTTTTCGTGGTCATTATCTATCAAAAAGAGATTTGTTCTTATGTCTTGGGCATTGTATAAGATGATGCAGTCGGCGGGCGCGCCGTCCCTGCCCGCTCTGCCTGCTTCTTGATAATAGCTTTCCAAATCCTGAGGCATATTATAATGAATGACGAAAGAGACATTGGACTTGTCTATGCCCATACCAAAAGCATTTGTAGCGGCGATTATATTTACACGGTCAAAAATAAAATCGTCTTGATTTTTATGCCTCTCTTTTGCGCTAAGACCCGCATGATATGCGGCGGCTTTATACCCTTCTTGATTTAATTTTTCCGCGACTTTATCCACATTTTTTCTCGTCAAACAATATATTATGCCCGACTTATCTTTTTTATCTTTTAAAATTTCCAGCAATTCTTTAAACTTTGTTTTGGGATGTTTAACTTCAAAACACAAGTTTGGTCTGTCAAAATCCGCTACTGTGATTTTTGGATTTTTTAGCCTCAACATTTGAGAAATATCTTCTCTAACCTTAGGCGTAGCCGTAGCCGTAAAAGCACATACTGGCGGGCGGGCGTCTAAGCTGTCTATAAAATCGGCAATCTTTGTATAACTCGGACGAAAATCCTGCCCCCAATGGGATACGCAATGAGCTTCGTCTATCACCATCATTGATATTTTTATTTTGCTTGCGAAACTTAAAAAACCTTCAAAATCTAACCTTTCTGGAGCTATATAAATCAGTTTATATTCGCCTCTATGGGCATTGCTCATTATCTCTTTAAATTGAGTTGTGGTGAGAGCGCTATTGATATAGGCTGATTTTATTCCGTTTTGCGTGAGGGCATTTGTTTGGTCTTTCATCAAAGAAATCAAGGGAGAAATGACAAGAGCAACCCCGTCAAACATCAAAGCAGGCAATTGAAAACAGATGGACTTTCCCGCGCCCGTAGGCATAATGCCCAAAACATCTTGACCATTGAGCGTTGCGTCTATCAATTCTTCCTGATGAGAGCGAAAAGCGCTATGTCCAAAATACTTTTTTAAAAATTCAAGTTTATTTTGCATTA
>JAISKX010000141.1 GCA_031260765.1 Endomicrobium sp.
GCTTTAATGCAAATAGCGATAGATTATATTGAGCAGTATATAATCGCAAAAAACAGTTGGTTTGCCGCAACCGATATTTTTACCGAGATGAATACATTGTTTAATAAACTTTCAAATACAGGAAAACAATTGAATTATGATTATAGCGGCGCGTATCGGAAAACAATTAGCAAAAAGGGGAATGAATTATATTCGTCCACTCAAAAAGCGCTGGAAATAATTGCAAAAGATAAATTGACGATACATGGAACATGTTTAAAATCTTTCAATAATATAATAGATAAAGCGAACTATTTTTCAGATTTGAATTTCTCAACTTATTATTTCAGAGATTTGCCTCCATATAATGCCAAGTCAAGACAAAGCGAAGAATTGAATGAACTTTGGCAAGAGATGAGGCAATCGGCTGAGGATACGCTTGAATTTGACGCTCTCAATTATTATGGGATATATTGCAAAATGTATGAGGAAATCAGAAAAGAATTTGCTTATCAGGCTAAAAAAGACGAACTTGTTTTTATCAATGAAATCAATTCTAAAACTCTGAAACTTTTTGAGAACAAAGAGACAATCCCAGAAATTTATTACAGATTGTCGGAAAAATACAATCATTTTCTTATAGATGAATTTCAAGACACAAATACTGTTCAGTGGACGGGCTTTAAAAAACTTATTGACGAGGTAATCAGCAAAGACGGCTCTTTCTTTTTCGTCGGAGATGTCAAACAGGCTGTGTATGGTTTTAGGGGCGGCAATTCCGATATTATGCTCAATATGGACAAAGAATTTCCTTTTGCCGACATCAATTATATTTCGCTTGAAAATAATTATAGAAGCCGCAAAAGCATAATAGATTTTAATAATTTTGTTTTTTCAAAAGAGAATTTGTCGGAATGCTTTAAAGGAGACGACGACGACAAAGACGATATTGCTAAATTGCTTTCTGTCTATGACAATTGCGCTCAAAAAAGCGATGTGAAAAAAGAAGGCGGTTTTGTTCAAGTTGAAATTATTGCCGCCAATGAGGATAAAGAAATTGTAGAAGAAGATATAAGAATTAAATTTTTGGATTTTATAAAAGATGTCAGCGCAAGATATGAACTTGAAGATATAGCGGTTTTATGCAGAACCAACGGCGACAATATCAAAGCCGCAAATTGGCTTATGGAAGAGGGCTATGAAACTGAATCTATGCAGACTATGGATATTCGCAGCAATGATTGCGTAAAACAATTATTGTCTTTGCTTAGATTTATAGCCTCGCCGATAGATTCTTTATCTTTTGCTTCTTTTATTGTGGGCGATATATTTTCCAAGATAACGGGCATTGCAACCCAAGATATAGAAAAATTCATATTTGATATTAAAAACTCCGATATAAAAAGCAAAATTATCTATAAAGTTTTTAGAGAAAAATATAGCGCGCTTTGGGAAGAATATTTTGAATACTTTTTTAAAAAATCAGGCTTTATTCCAGTATATGAATTGACTATATCCATTTTAGAGAAATTTAAAGTTGTGGAAAATTTCGGCGAATCAAAAGTTTTTATTTTAAGATTGCTTGAACTCATAAAGAATTTTGAAAAAGAAGACGCGGGATTAAAAAACTTCATTCATTATTTATCAGATTTTGACGACGGCGACAGCGGCGACAGAAAAGACGATTTATATATCAAAAGCCGTTTGGGCGGCGGCATCAAAGTTATGACTTTCCATAAGGCTAAAGGTTTGCAATTTTCCGTCGTAATAATTCCTTTTTTAAAAATGGACGCTTCTTGGGAAGACCCTTATTACAAAGAAGACGAAAAAACAATCAAACTTATAAGAACTTCAAAAGCAAAAGACTATTTATCAGATATTGCCGCAGATTACAATTTAGGCAAAACTCAAAATCTATTATGGGAATTGAATTCAATGTATGTGGCGATGACAAGGGCTGAAGACGAGATGTATATAATTGTTCCGCCAAAAGCGGGAAGGTCAAAGAATTTAGCCGCCGCTTTGCTTGAAAAAGCGCCAAAAGAAACGGGGAACAAGGCTAATTCTAAAATCGTCAAGAAAGCAATACAAGAGACAATTGATGACAGTGCGAATTTTGGATATAAAGATTTGAGAATGGGCTTTAAGACGGATTCTGTTTTTAGTCTCAATTCAGACAGGGCAAAAAGGCTTGGGGCTATGAAACATTTTGCTTTATCGCAACTCTTATCTCTAAAAAACAAAAATCTTGACGATGAAATTGGACGCATTGCGGACTTAACTCTTAGAAAATACCGTCTTGCAGACGAAACAGAACTTAAAAACTCTTTAAAAGAATTTTTATCTCAAAAAGAAATAGCCGCTATTTTTGATTTTGACCCCAAACTTGTTTCAAATGAAAAAGAAATTGTTTCTTCGCAAGGCATAACGATGAGAATTGATAAGATGATTGTTTTAGAGAATAAAGTTTTAATTTACGACTTTAAAAATTCCCTATCTAATATAGAAGACTCCAAAGAGCAAGTGCAAAGATATATAAATGCCGTTAAGGAAATTTATATGAATAAAATAGTTGAGGGATATATAGTTGCATTAAATGAAAAAGAAATCGTGAAGGCGGGAGAAAAATGAATTCAAAAATAATCAATATCCCTATGGATGAAAACATAATAGATTATACCGCCGACTATGTTTATAAGTCGGGCAAGAAGACTGCCTGCATAAGCGGCGGGCGGCGTCCTTTTCTTTTTATAAAAAAAGCGCTCTCTCAAAAATATAAAAAAGCGTTTGAGCCGCCCGCTTTTTTTACCAATGATGATTTTATTGAGAGTTTAACTTTTCAAAATACTAATTATTCTAAAATCTCAGATATAGAAGCGGCTTATATTTTGTTCAATATAATCAAAGAAAAAACTCCTTCTCTTTTGCCTTTAAATAAATCTTTTGCTTCTTTTTTGGATTGGGCTTTTGAGATTTTGCGTTTTATAGAACAACTTGATATGGAAGACGCTCA
>JAISKX010000144.1 GCA_031260765.1 Endomicrobium sp.
ATAGGCTCTTTGGCTTTTTTACGAAGCCTATTTATTTCCTTATATAAGGGAATGGCAAGTAAAATACAAATGGCGGCAAGCGCAATAATAAGCAAAAGCCAGCCTGTCTTTATAGGAAATTTCTTAAGAGGTTTTATGTCTTTTATATCTTTAACTTCGTCTGAGCCAATAATGCTTTTTATTTCAAACTGGGTTTGAGGAGTAAAGAATATATTATTAGAGCCGTCGGGATTGATATAAAAAATAGCCGCAGGCTCAATTTGTAAAATGCCTGTTTTAAAAGCGGATGCTTTAAAATCAAGCTCATAGATATTTGGATTTGACGATATGTGTTTGATGTCTGAACTCAAAATATCAAAATTGGTAAAACGAGCCGTTTGATTTGCGCTTATGGAAGCATTTTGAGGAAGTTCAACTCTAACCTTTATATTTATAATATCGCCGACAAGAGCAGAATCTCTGTCAAAGGATATATCGGCTGTCTCTTGGGCAAATACAATAAAAGAAGAACAGAAAAGAAAAAGCAAAACTGCAATTGTTTTTTTTAATATCTTAAACATCAGCGCCCTCTCCGTCTTTCTCTTTCTTTAAAGAATTTTATTAAAGGCTTAACATAGGATTGTCTTGTATTCAAATTCATATAATCGGCTTTGATTTTTTTAAAAATTCTCTCAGTGGATTCATCAAATTCCGCGCTCGTTTTTTTAAAATCCGCCGCCGCATAGGCGCTGTCTATTAAAATCAATTCATCGCTTTCAGGGTCAAGCATTTCTATAAGCCCCACAGAAGGAATTTCTTTTTCCCTGTCATCGTCTATTTTAATGCAGACTAAATCATGCTTTCTTGCCGTAATAGCCAAATCTTTTTCATATCCTATATCTTGAAAATCAGATATAAGAAAAATTACGGCTCTCCTGCGCCAAATCTCATTTAGAGCTTTTAATGCGACGGATATTGATGTTTTTGCGCCTGCGGGATTTGCAGATAAAATCTCATTTATGATTCTCAATATATTGTTTTTGCCTTTTTTAGGCGGGATAATTTTTTCAACCCTATCCGTAAAAGAAAGCATACCCGCTCTATCATTATTTTTTAAAGCAGAAAAAGCCAAGATAGCCGCAACTTCCGCTGAAATCTCGGATTTGAGCCTATCTGAGCTGCCGAAATACTGTGAAGCTGAAATGTCTATAAGGAAAATTACGGTGAGTTCTCTTTCTTCAGAAAAGAGTTTTATATAAGGTTTGCCGTATCTTGCGCTGACATTACGGTCTATATTTCTAAAATCGTCGCCTATTTGATATTCCCTCACTTCGGCGAACTCTATGCCCTGTCCCTTAAACACGCTTTGATATTGACCCGCAAAAACCTCATTGACCAATTTATTAGACCTGATTTCCAATCTTTTGATTTGTTTTTTCAGGAGTTCTTTATTGATTGTCTGCTGTTGCATTATATATTTGTCCTTGCTTTATTTTTTTATATACAGATTACGGAACTTCTACGCCGCCGAAAATTTTATCAATGATATCATCTGAAGTAATAGAATCAGCCTCAGCCTCATAGGTGATTAAAATCCTATGGCGCAAAACATCATGCGCTATGGTTTTTATATCCTCAGGAATCACATAACCCCTGCCCTGTAAAAAAGCATAAGCCTTTGCCGCAAGAGTTAAATTGATTGTGGCTCTCGGCGAACCGCCGAAAGCGATTAAATTCTTTAAATCTTTAAGACCATAGTCTTGCGGATTTCTTGAAGCAAAAACAATATCTACTATATAGTTTTTAACTTTATCATCAACATAAATCTGTTGTATCAAAGCTTTCGCTTTTTCTATTTCGCTTAAAGAGACTACGGATTTAATTTCAGGCGCGCCTTGTGTCATTTTTTCAAGGATGATTTTCTCATCTGTTTTATTTGGATATTCCACTTTGAGTTTTAACATAAATCTATCCACTTGAGCCTCAGGCAGAGGATAAGTTCCCTCTTGTTCAATAGGGTTTTGAGTAGCCATCACTAAAAAAGGAGTCGGCAAATCATAAGTAGCATCGCCTATGGTAACATGCCTTTCCTGCATAGCTTCAAGTAAAGCGCTTTGAACTTTTGCCGGAGCGCGGTTGATTTCATCGGCAAGAATTATATTTGCAAAGATAGGACCTTTTTTCACTTTAAACTCTCCATCTTTTGGACTATACATAAGAGTCCCCACGATATCTGCCGGCAGCAAATCGGGGGTGAACTGAATCCTCTTATATCCCGCTTTAATTGCAGACGATAAACTTTTTACGGCAAGAGTCTTTGCCAATCCGGGCAGCCCTTCAAGCAAAATATGCCCGTTGGAAAGCAAACCTATAAGCATTCTCTCTAAAACATATTTCTGACCCACTAAAACATTAGAAATCTCGCTTAGCAGTTTTGAGATGAAAACGCTCTCCTTAATAATTTTTTCATTTAGTGCATTGATGTCTGTAAAATCCGCCATTTTAAATCCTCCGATTTTTTTTATTCTCTGATATTTCCTTTTCCTACTACTATGTATTTTGTAGTCGTCAATTCTTTAAGCCCCATAACTCCGCGCGCGTGGAGTTTTTGCGTAGATATTCCGATTTCTGCGCCTAAACCGAAAACGCTCCCATCATGAAGTCTTGTAGAAGCATTGACAAAAACAGCCGCAGAATCCGCTTCTTTTAAAAATTTGTCCGCTGTCTTTTTATTTTCAGTGATAATTGCATCGGAATGTTTTGACCCGTATTTGTTTATATGTTCAATCGCTTCATTTATAGAGTCAACAACTTTGATAGAAATAATCAAATCGTGATACTCGCTATTCCAATCTTCATCATTTGCTAATTCCACTGTATTTACAATGCTTTTTGTTATCGGACAGCCCCTTATCGCAACTCCTTTATCATAATAAGCCTTACATATTTGCGGCAAAAATGTATGGGCAATAGAGCGACTAACGAGCAAAGTCTCAATACTATTGCATACGCTTGGTCTTTGACATTTGGCATTTATAGCTATTTTAAGAGCCATATCAATGTCGGCGTCTTCATCAATATATAGATGGCATAAGCCTTTGCCATGGGATAAAACTGGAATTAAAGAGTTTTTACGGACAAAATTAACAAGTTCTTCTCCGCCTCTTGGTATGAGCAAATCTATATATTTATCAAGTTTCAAAAGCTCATAGACTGCATTTCTATCAAGAGTATCTATAAATTCTATAGCTCCGTCAGGCATACCCGCTTTTATACCAGCCGACAATATTATTTTGGCAAGAACTCTATTAGAATTTATCGCTTCCGAGCCGCCTTTTAAAATGACGACATTGCCTGACTTTAAACATAAAGAAGCGGCGTCAACTGTAACATTTGGTCTTGCTTCATAAATCATAGCTATTAAGCCGAGAGGAACTCTTATCTTTTTGATGTCTAAACCTTCGGAAGTTTGAGAGCTTTCAATAATTTCTCCCGTATGGTCTTTTAATAGAATCAATTTTTCTAAACCTTTACACATATCGTCTATGCGTTTTTGATTTAGAACGAGCCTGTCTATCATAGAAATAGACAGACCTGACTCTTTTGCCGCAGAAACATCTATTTCATTATAAAAAAGGATTTCTTTGCCGCTTTGAGAAAGCGAACAAGCCATAGAAGAAAGGATGGCATTTTTACTTTGATTGTCCATTATAGATAAGATTTGCGCGGCTTTTTTAGCCTTTTGCGCCTGAAACAATATATTGTTTTCCACAACAAACCTCTTAGAAAATTAATCGGCTTAAGAAAACGCTGATTAACTGTTTTGTTTTATCCAATTGAGAAGACCGCCGGCAAAAATGATTTCTTTTTGTCTTTGAGTGAGTTCATATTTGGTTTTGATTTCTCTACCGCCTACTTTTGCGATAATGTCTTGTCCATCTTGAATTTTTTGTTTTATATCGTCAAAAACAATCTCGTCCGCCGCTTTGATAAAATCATAATCGCCGGCATTTTCAAAAACGAGAGGGACTATGCCGAAATTTATAAGGTTGGCAAGATGTATTCTCGCAAAGGATTTGACCAAAACTATTTTGATTCCAAGAAAGCGCGGAGCAAGAGCCGCATGCTCTCTTGACGAGCC
>JAISKX010000215.1 GCA_031260765.1 Endomicrobium sp.
ATCTCAAATAAGTCTCGCTATTTGGCGGAGCATTAAAGCCTATTTGTATGCCGCCGCCTGCTTTTAAAACAACAAATTTATTGTTTTCCAGCACAACGCCGTCGCTTGCCATAGGGTAAAAAGGTATTCTGATTTCGCGCAAAGTCAGATTTCTTGCTTGAACAAAATCGGACGGGAGATTTTCTTTTAAGACCACAGTCTGCATCATAATCTCCTGTCTTTGCACTGCATTGAGTTCTTCATATACAGAATGCGGAACATAATTTGAATAAGTATATCCCAAAGGAAGAGTGTTTTTTGTTTCATAAGCATGATAGAGCATTCTTCTATGAGCTTTAAATGAACCCGCTTTCTTATTAAATCCATAGGGTTTATATACTTCCGCGCCGTCAGCTGAGATAAAGTATTTTACGCTTGCAAGGGCGTTCATCATAGTTCTTCCATCAAGACCATAATACATAAAATCAAACTCTGTATAATGCTCAAGTCCGCCTAACCATTCATATATATAAGGAACAGCCAAACTAAAATAATAAGAAGTTCCTTTTACTCCGACAAGCATAGAAGAATTGGTATAAATATCAAGCCCAAAAGGATTTTCCTCATATCTATAAAATGAATCCGTATCTTTTATGTTTTTTACGCTATTGTGAGAAGTCCTTGTTATGCTTGGCAAAATCTCCCCAATTTTGACCTTATATGTGCCGAAATTGTATCTGTATGAGTAAAAGGCTCCCAAAAGAATATTTAAAAATACTATGACAAAAATAAGTATATAAGCCAAGAATTTATTGATTTTTAATTTAGATACGGCAAATAAAACAAGTAAAAATATGAGCGCTATTAAATATCCGTATAAAACTATGTTTAGAATATTCCTATAAAGATATACGCAGCCGGCTATATATAAAGCGGTTATAGCCGTAAGAATAATAATCTCTTTTGTCTTAATCCTCACCAAAAACGGCATCATTGCGGCAGCCGTAAAAGCCATAAAGAAATTGAAAGCCCAAACCCATCTGATAGAAGCATAGGAAAATCCATGTATTATTTTGCCGCCTAATGGGAAAATCAAGCACAGAACAAGGACTGCAAAGATAATTTTGATTTGAGTAAAATTCTTTCCCTTTAAAAACAATAAAATGACGGCAAACAGAGATAAATAGCAAATCCCGATAAATATCCATTCAAAAGAGAGCGGATAAATATTGAAAAGAGACATAAGCAATTCTCTATAATAAGTATTGTCATAAAACCATCTAAACACCGAAACTTTCATTCTTGTTGAATGTATTAAAAGGAAGAAGTCGGGTATAAAAATAATGCAAGCCATAAAACAGCCGATAGCGTAATTTATGCAAAATCTAATAAAGCATTTAAGAGAATTTTTTAGCCCAGCCCCTTTAAAAAATGCTTTCACTTGGACAAGAATAGGGGAATTAGGGCTGTGTTCTCTAAACACAAAAGGCGCGCGGACAATAAAATATAGGAATATAAAGCAGCTGAGCATATAGAATAGATAGAAATTAGTAATCAAAGCGATAAAAACGCTTATTATAAAGAAATGCGGTTTTTCGCCTTGAAGAATCTTCTCCAATCCTATAAGCGTCATAGGCAGATAAATCATGGCGCTCATAAAGCCGGTAATCAGCCAAAGCGAGCCTACAAAAGTAAAGCCCGAAAACACATAAATAAAAGCCGCTATCAAAGCAGGCATATAATCTGTTTTCATTTTAAAGCAATAAGCCATAAAAAACAGACCTGCAAAATAGAGCCTGCTTATCATTATAAGTTCATATACAAGTTCAGACCAACTTTGAGGGGTAAAAAAAGACAAGAAATTGAGCGGGTCTCCGATTCCATAATAGTGCAGAGTGCTTATAATATCGGCTCCATAGCCTATATTATGGTCCCATAGCGGTATAGTGAAGTTCAAATGTATTAGATTTGTAAAGATAAGCCTGAGATATTTGCCGAGATAAAGAAATGTGGAGAAAGACTGTTTTATGCCATCGCTGTCCAAAATGATAGCAAAGCCGTATTTTAAAAACCAAGAATAGACAAGATAAGCCGTCATCAAAAACAATGCCGAATAAGCGAGATAATAATTAGTCCTTTTTTGTTTGTCCTTTTTTGCTTGTGTTAAATCATTAAATTCATTCATTTTTCAATCAATCCTTAATTTTTTAATTTGCATTCAAACAATCCCCCTTTTCGTAATCTTTTTGCGAAAAGGGGGATATTTAGTCCTATTAAAACTATATGTATTTTCCCGAACGCCCCTATATTATCAAACAATAGCCGTCCAATGCAAATGCAAAGCCAATCCCTTTGCCTTTTTCATTGCAATTATTTTTCTCTTTTACATCGGGAATCCTATATATTAAATTGTCTATGTTCACAGGCTTTTAAGCTTATTTAATTGATTTTTCAATGTATTTTTAGTAATATCCATACACGTTACAATTTCAAAACAATAGGAAATAAAATGCTTATCAAACAATTCAATAAAAATTTAATTAAATCAATGCTCATTGCTTTGTCTTTGCTTTTCTTGTGTTATGTGGAAAGTAATGCTGCAAGAATAACATGGTCAGCCCAGACATTGACAGTGACATTGTCCGCTGATACAGCCTACAGCGATAATAGTCCTTCTGAAAATGGCGGAGGCATGGCGCTTACAAACGCAAGTAATATAACAATACAAGGCAATTATAATTTGAGTCTTAACAACAATAAATCGTATGGCACCGGGTTTGGAGGAGCGTTATTTTTATCTGGTAATTCAAGGCTCACAATTAATCTG
>JAISKX010000229.1 GCA_031260765.1 Endomicrobium sp.
TATGATTATTGTCTTAGCGCCGCCGTCATTGCGGGCTTTTTCGCCGTCATTGCGGGCTTGACCCGCAATCTCCGACAATGGCTGAGATTGCGGGTCAAGCTCGCAATGACGAAAAGTTGTGATGTCTGTAATTAGGCGGTTTATTTGAACTATACCGTCATAATCCAAATTGGCAAAAGGCTCGTCAAAAATAATTATTTGCGGCTCCATTGCTATGACGCTTGCTATAGAAAGCCGTTTTTTTTCTCCGCCTGAAAGAAATCTTGCGGGATTGTCGGCTTTTTCTAAAAGACCTGTTCTTTTCAATGCGGCTTCAACTTTTGCTTGTATTTGCTCTTTTGGGACTTTTAAATTTTTAAGCCCAAACTCTATATCCTCTCGCGGCGTTTCTCCAAGTATTTGGCTGTCGGCATCTTGAAAAATCAAACCTATGCGCCCGCTTGTCTGCACTTCTCCGCTTGATGCTTGTTCAAGCCCTGCAATGATATTCATAAGCAAAGTTTTGCCCGCCCCATTTGCGCCTGCGATAATTATAGTTTCATTTTCAAAAATTGTTAGATTGATATTATCAAGAGCGGCAAAGTTTATATTGCCTTCTTGCTTTTGCGGTATTTCAAAAGTTTTTGTTAAATTGGAGATGATGACGGCAGGTTTTTTATTCATTATTTATTGATGTATCTGGCAGATATAGGACGCAATTTGACGGCAAGCGGGATTAAGACAATCAATTTGATTAAATCGCCTATGATAAAAGGAATAACTGCCATAGGCAAAGCCCGCTCAAAAGCCGCCGCTATGCTCATATTTTGTTTTTGCATTATCAAGTGCATAATGCGGACAGTTCCAAAACAATATATAAGAGCAAAACCAATAATAGCTGCAAGAGCAATCCTTGTATATTGAAATGATTTTTTAGACACAGTGGGTTTGCCCGCTATTAGACCCGCCGCTAAAGCCCCGAAAAAATATCCCGCTATAAAACCGCCCGTAGGGCTAAGCAAAACAGCAAGCCCGCCGCGCCCGCCTGAAAAAATAGGCAATCCCAAAGCGCCCAAAACAATAAAAAGCCCGACAGCTACTGCGCCTCTTGCGCCGCCGAGAAGCAAACCTGAAAGTATGACCATCATATTTTGTAAAACTATTGGGATGCCGAGCGCGCCGGCAGGAATGGCGATAAAACAACTGACCACGATTAAAGCCGCAAAAAGCGCGGCAGAGATTGATGTTTTCATACTTTTAGCCCCTTTGTTTTTGTTTCCTCTCCTTGAGGGGAGAGGGTAGGGTGAGGGTGGTTTTATAATTTTATCCTTTCCAAAATCGCTTTGCCGAAATCGCCAGCGGCGGCGGGACCATTAGCAGTAATAATATTACCGTCAATTTCAACTGCTTTCCCTGTAAAATCCGCACCGCCTTTTAGCAAAGTGTCTTTTCCATCAATAAAAGCTGTGGCTTTTTTGCCTTTTAATATGCCTGCATTTGCCAAAATCACTCCCGCTATACATATAGAAGCCGTGATTTTGCCAGCGGTAAAAAATTCTTTCGCTAATTTTAAAGCGTCGGCATTGTCAAAATAGACGCTTGCGCCGCCTCCGCCTACATATATAATAGCGTCAAAATCTTTTTCTTTGACATCTTTTAGCAAAATATCGGCTGTGGTATTGCGTCCAAGTTTGCCTTTGAGTTCGCCGAGTTTTAGGCTGGCGGTAATTACTTCTATCCCGGCATATTCAAGGACTTGTTTGGGGTCAAAGTATTCCTCATCTCTAAAAATTTCCGGAGCTACAACAAAAACTGTTTTTTTCATTTTTATTCTCCTATTGTTATGCTTTCAATAATCACAGGCTCAACTGGGCTGTCGGAAAAGTCTACTTCTACATGGGCGATTTTTTTAACTATGTCTAAGCCTTCTGTGATAAAACCGAAAATCGTGTGATTGCCGTTTAGCCATGGGGTGGCGACTTCTGTGATAAAAAATTGAGAGCCGTTTGTATTTGGTCCCGCATTTGCCATAGCAAGTATGCCGCCTTTATCAAATTTCAAATTTTTGTCTATTTCATCTTCAAATTTATATCCCGGTCCACCCGTCCCTGTGCCCAGCGGACAGCCGCCTTGTATCATAAATTCCGGTATTACTCTGTGAAATTTTAAGCCGTCATAAAATTTCTTTCCCGTCTTTTTGCCTGTGGCAAGGTCAACAAAATTTGCAACGGTAATAGGCGCGTTTTTGTCCAATAACTCAAACTTCATTGTTCCCAAATTTGTTTTGATTTCTGCATTCATTGTGGTCTCCTATGTGCCCCCGCATTATGGGGCTTTTTGTCGTTGCGGGCTTGACCCGCAATCTCCGCCGTTATCTGTCCGCATTACATTGAGTGAGATTGCGGGTCAAGCCCGCAATGACGGATAGTGGTAAAAGCAATTTAATTTTTATACTCTCTCAGTAAGTATATCAACTTTCCCAACACTTTGTAATCTTTTGGATATATCGGCGGGTATGCGGGGTTTGTTGAGGATAGGCATACTTTGCCGCTGAGTTTATTGTAGATTTTTATTGCCGCTTCTTCTTTTAGCATAGCCACTACAATATCTCCATTTACAATTGAAGCGTCTTTTGAGATGACTACCGTGTCCCCTTCAACTATACCCGAAGGCTCCATACTGTCGCCTCTCACTTTTAGGGCGAAACATTCCCTGCTTCTTGTGACATCTGTGTTTATATATACATAATCTTGAGCATTTTCAACAGGCTCTAAAAAAGTTCCCGCATGAACCGA
>JAISKX010000084.1 GCA_031260765.1 Endomicrobium sp.
ATGAGTTCTAAAACTCTATCGTTAAAATGCTCAGGCGCGATTTTCATCTGTCCGCTTATGTGATTTTGAGATATTGTTTCAAGATATGTCTGTCCGTTTTCTTTGTCTGAGCAAATCATATCATATCTTATTCCCGAAGATATAAAGACTTTTTTGACATTGTCTATAGCGGCAATCTTTTTTAAAATTTCCATTTGTTTATCATGTCCATAAATTAAATTGGAACACTCTTGCGGAAAAAGACAGCGCCTTTTATCACAGCCCGCATTGCCGTTAACCTTGCAATAAGCATAAAGCATATTTGCAGTAGGTCCGCCGACATCGCTTATATATCCTTTAAAATCTTTTAATTGAGTTATGCTTTGCGCTTCTTTAATTATAGATTTCTCGCTTCTTGATACTACTACTTTGCCTTGATGGACTGCGATAGAGCAAAAATTGCATTCGCCAAAACAGCCTCTATGCGAAGTGATTGAAAATTTAATCGTATCCTGCGCTTTTACTTTTCCAAACTTGGCATAAAAAGGATGAACTTCGCGCGTATAAGGCAAATCATAAATTTCGTCAAGTTCTTCTTGTTTTAAAATCGGCTGTTTTGGATTGTGTATTAAATATCTGTCATTGTGTTTTTGCATTAAAACTTTTTCATCTTCGCTTATGCAGTTTTTATAAAAAACATTAAAGGCTTCAAAAAAATTGTCTTTATTTTCAAGACATTTTTCAAAAGGAGCGATTTCTAAAGCGTCTTCTTTCGGCTCTTTTGAGATATAGCAAAGCCCTTTTATGTTTTTCCAAGTCTCGTTTTGTTCCCTCTCCCCGCATTTTTGCAGCGCTTGCGCAAGTTCCCAAGTTGTTTTTTCTCCCATGCCGTAAATTAAAATATCGGCTTTTGCGTCAAATAAGATGGAGCGGCGCAAAGCATTGTCTTTAAAATCATAATGCGCTATACGCCTCAAACTCGCTTCAACTCCGCCTAAGACTATGGGCTTTGTGTTTTTAAAATAGCGTCTTATCAAATTTGTATAAACCATGCTTGCTCTGTCGGGGCGGCGGTTGTTTATGCCTCCGGGCGTTAAATCGTCGTCATTTCTAAATTTATTTAGAGCAGTCCAATTGGACACAAAAGAATCCATTGCGCCCGCCGTCACTCCCCAAAAAAGATTCGGCTCTCCAAGCCTTGCTATATCGTCATTTTTTATATCAGGCTGAGCGATGATTGCAGTTTTAAATCCTTTTGAATACAAGAAACTCCCTATAACAGCCGCTCCGATAAAAGGGCTGTCAATATAGGTATCGCCCGATATTAAAATAATATCAGGCTTGTCCCAGCCAAGCTTTTGCATTTCTTCTTTTGTTGTAGGTAAAAACATTAGATATCCTTTAGTGTTTCCTTATGTCTCCCTCAGAGGGAATTTCCAAAATTGAAACTGTGTTTTTTGGCGGGAAAACCAAATGCCAAGGTTTAATTTTGTGTTGAATTTTCAATATATTATCGTTTTTGTCTAAAAATATCACATCCAAATCAAAAAGCATAAAAAAAGTATGTATATAGGCTGTGTCCCTAAACAATAAAGCATAATGGCTTTTTCTTTTCAGCATAAAACCGCTAAACTTTTGCCAAAATGTTTTTGCTTCTATTATCTCTATTTTATTTTCTGCTTGATAATCAAATAAGTTTTTCATACAATCGCCTCGCTATGAAAAAAAATGTTTTTGCTTTATCCTTTCTTGTTTTTCTCATTTCAGCCGTAGTCTTATACTTCATTGTTTCTTTTCTGTCAAAAGACAAAGAGAATGACCTTGTAAATTTTGATATAGAAAATGCCAAAACTCAAATCTATTTAACTATCCCTCAAATCAATAAAAATATAGAAAATTCAGACGATATGGGGCTTTTAATCAATATTCAGCTTCTTAGCAAACTTGAAAACATATCTTTGATTTCCGTTTTGGATAAAACCGGAGCGGCAATTATACCTAATAATCAATCCGAACTGCATTTTGACGCATCGGCGTATACAAATGCAGCCCGTGCTAATACTTCCCTCATACAAAAAATGGACAATAAAAATGTCGTTCTAATTTCAGCGCCTTTATCGGGGGGATATACGCTTTTATGTTTAGTTTCAATAGAGAATGCAGTAAAATCGGCAAGTCATCGCAAAATTATATATTACGGCGCGGCGGGCGCTTTTGATTTGTTTATTTTCTTGTCTATATATCTCCTATCAAGGATTTTGATAATTTTCCCTTTCAACAGAAAGGACAAAGCCTTACAAAAAGTAAAAAACGAAATAAAGAAATTGGACGAAAAATACTATGCAGACCAAGCGCTGGAAAATAAGAACAATTCAAATACATATTCCGCAGTTCAAGACCTTCCCAAGAATAATCCCAAATAACAAATAATATCCATCTGTTCACCCCTTCATTTATTATAATTCATACCCTCCAAGTATGTTTTTTTCGCAAAAACAAAACCAATCTCATAAATCAATATAAATTTTATTTAAAATTTTAATGTATAAATTCAAAAAATCATTGATTTTTATTTGTATTTTGCATTTTAAAATTGATATAATCCGCCAACTCAATCAATAAATGGGAGAAAAATGAAAAAACAACTTGTTTTATCAATCATTTTTGCATTTCTTTTTACTGTAAATGCCCATAGTCAATCTGTGTCGGTAAGCAGTTGGAGCGGCTTTGTTTGGGCTTATGCCGATGCGGGCTATGATATTATCAATTTATCAAATGATATAAATGTAGGGGCTAATATAGCGGCGCTCTCTCTTTCCTCAACTACAATAAACGGCGGCGGCTATTTTATGGATGGGGCTTCTGCAAGAAGCGGTTTTACTTTTTCAGCCAAGACTGTTCTTTTTAAAGACATAAAACTTACAAGTTTTTCTTCCACAAACGGCGGGGCAATATATGCGGCAGGCAATAGCATAATATCCATTGTTGCAGATTCTTTTGATATTGTATTTTCTTCAAATAAGGCGGCTTCAAAACCCAATGATATTTATTTGACGAGTTCTACACTCAATTTATCAGCGGGCGCAAATCAAATAAGAATGGAAGGCGGAGCGCAGGCTGTTTTTGGAAGCGCTATTGATTGGAGCAATGAGGCAGGCGGGTCTTGGTATTTAAGCGGAATCAATTCATTTTCAAAAATGAGCGCTTTTAATATAGGCTCTGCAAGCAGTATAACTGTTGAAAATGCAAGTTGGACTTTTATACACAATACTTCACAATTGAATATTCTTAATGGGTCGTATCTTTCATTTTTTAATTCTACGGTAGTTTTTTCTACAAATACAAGCAATACTATTTTAAATCTCAGCGCATCTTCTCTTTTCTTTCTCAATTCCACAGTAGTTTTCTCCACAAATGCCGGCAATAATGGCGGAGTTTTATATGCTGCAGCCGAGTCTCAAGTTTATTTTGATAGTTCAAATTTTAAATTCTCATCTAATACAGCCTTATTCAATGGCGGCGCAATTCACAGCTATCAAAGCACAATGTCTTTTCTTAATTCAAGCGCGGTTTTTGCATTAAATAGCGCTATTGACGGCGGAGCTGTATATTTTATTCTTGGGCAGTGGACTATGGATAATTTATATATTGATTTTTCAAGCAATAATGCAGGTCAGAGAGGCGGAGGATTGTATATTGATTTCTCTTCTGTTGATTTCTCTTCAGTTGCGGCGCGCTTTGCAGGCAATAATTCCTCAAATTATGGCGCAGCGGCGGCTTTTTTATCTTCTACTATCAGTTTTATAAATTCAGACATATCATTTTTTAAGAATAGTGCGAGAAATGGCGGAGCCTTATATATTGAAAATTCTACTATCGCTTTTGACGGCTCTACTATTATATTTTCGTCAAATAATGTGGATAGCTTGGGATATGGCGGGGCTATTTA
>JAISKX010000170.1 GCA_031260765.1 Endomicrobium sp.
AATCGCATCAAAACATTCAGTCCACTGAAAATAGTTATTTAGAGGATTCATTCATTTTCTCTCTATTAACCAATAGATTTGGCGGCGTCAAATCCCAATCGGGGAATTTCAAAGCCATCTTCTCGTCTTTTTCCTGCTTTGCGGCATTTTTCTTTTCATCATTATTTTCTGTCATTGCGCGCTCCTTTATAGTAATATCTTTTTATCTGCAATAGTAGAAGTAAAATCATTCATAGAATAATTCTTTAAATATTGCGGGACTTTTTCATTATCGTCATTTTTTGCAAAATCTCTTTTCCAATCAATGTATTCGGCAAGAATAGCGTCTATCAAAGGTTTTGCCTCTTCTTTTTGTTTGTCATAAGCCGCTTGAATCGCTTTTTTCTTTTGATAAATAGTATATGCCCAAATTCCAATTCCTAACAGACATATAAAAAATAGCCCAAAAGAAATAGTAAGAAAAATCAATGACAGCAAACTCAAAAATACTATCAATGGGATACTTACAACTTTTGCCTTTGCCTCCTCGCAACATTTATCAAGATAGTCTCTAAAAGATTTAAGCAAACTCTCATTTTCAGACCCATCTACAGATTTCCCGCTCCAATCTTGTATTTTTATATCAATCGCGCTGGGAGTTTTTGCTCTATAAGCGGCGGCAAAATCTTGATATCCGTTTAAAATCCATTCTTTCATCAAAGATATTGCAAGTTTTTTTAGATTTGTTGTTGAATTTTCCTCAGACAAAGCATTTGTTAAAATCTCAAAAAAACTTATGCGATGCTTAAATAGAGTTATGGCCGTTATATTAAACTCTTGTTTGGCTTTGTTTTTATCTCCATTATTTTTAACTATCAATTCATGCAATTTGTGTTCGCCTCTCTTGTCAAACTCATCTTCGTCAAATTCTCTAACCAATTGAAAAAGTAAATTGTCCAACTCTTGGGTATAATCGTGTTTTGGAATAGCAGACGATAATATATTTGTTAGATAATTTAAAAAAGATTCATTTTTCCCTGTTTGTTTTAACAAATCCATCAAAAGAGAGTATTGCGGACAATAATCTTTAAGATATGTATATTTATCAGTAGAAACGGCGCTCGGCATTAAATCAACTCTTTTTGTCCAATTATCTTGTAATTTTATAACCGCCTCTTTTGATTTTGACAATTCGCTTACCCATTTTGATATTTGTTCCATACAAATACCATGCGTGTCTGGACCAAATACTCCGCTTGAATAAGCATTGATTAGCATAAGAGTTTCTTGCGGCATTTGATATGGACTTTGCTCTTCCATATATTGCTGCAGCCACAAAAACGCCGCATCTTGCCGTCTCAATCTATGCGTAAGCAAAACAAAGAGCAAAGCCGTTTTTTGCTTATTGCGTCTTAATCCCTCATTCAATGCTTTTTTAGATAAAGTTTCATCATTATTTATCCAAGCGCCGATAGATATTAAAGTCGGCGTAAGCCAATACCGCGGAGTTCCTATCATCAATTCTTCGGATATATCCGTGATGATTTGTTTGCTAATAATACCGCTGTCAACGCCTTGCAAAATACCTATTAAATTTCTGCGGACATCTTCATATAATCCAAACTCCTTTGCAATTTCTTGATTTAAAATAGTGATTTGCCCTTGGGAATGCGTGATATTATTAGCCCTTTGAGTATCTTCCATAAAATCTTTGAGAAAATCCATCACTGTTCCCAAATTAGTTTTTAAATCATCAACATCATTTTGAACTCCGCTGATATTAGCATCAATATCGCGAAATCCGCTCGCTATCTCCTGCGTTAAACTTGAAATTTCATCCTCCAACCTGCCTATTGCCCAATCTCCGTCTGCCATAAAGCCTCCTTTTTTCTTTAATTATTTTTAATTTCTGCCGCGCTTCCATCTTTATTTATTGCTACAAGTCTATCCGTATAAACTTCTATAAAAGCGTATTTAGGCGAAAAAGCCAAATTGCGGGCTTTTTCAAGTTCCGGCGGCAAAGATTCGCCGAACTTATAATGTTTTATAATCGTTCCTACTAAAGTTAAAGTATGTACTTCATAGGGATTGCCCAAATAGCATTTAGACACTATACCCAAAGGAATTTGCCCAATGCCGATTTCTCCGAGTTCGTTTTTAATATCAGAAACTATTTTGTCTATATCGACTTGGCTTATATTATTCCCGCTTGTATCAAGAAGTTTTAATAGTTCTATATATTTAGAACTTCTCTTTTGTCTAAACGCCAAATCAGAACTGACAAAACTGCTCCTTGCTTGATTGTTTAAATCAAGTTTTTGTTTTTCTAAATCCAATACATTTAAAATAGGTTTGGGCATTTGCTTTTTCTCCTTTATCTTCCAATTACAACAATCCAAGTATTTGAGCGGCTTTGTTCTATGGCAATAATTCTTTTGCCGATTATAAATTTATCAACTTCGGATTTAGAACTGATTTCATAAGAAATAGTATTGTTCCAATGTTTATTGTTTTTATCTTTATAACTCCCGCTTGCAAATTCGCGGATTGAAGCAAAAGATAAGGAAGTAATTAAAACGACTGTTAATAAAGTAAAAATTAGATTTTTCATTTTGACTCCTTTTGATTTTTCATGAAATTTTCAGACAAATTTTCATAGATTTCTATGGGTTTTTATTATCAATGACTATCTTATTGTTGGGCGACTCAATCACATAATGAGAATGAGTTTTTTTATTTTCATCTTTTTTATTTGAAATGAGCCACATATTGTCTATTCCGTTAGACTTAATACTAAAGATGCCAAAGCGTTTCAGAAATTTACATTTGCGTAGAGATGTTACTAATATGATTAAAATTGCAATTAAAGCAAACGGAAACAAGAAATTTAAAGACAATATTGTTGAGAACTTTCCAACAATTAGAATGCCCCAACCTACAACAACGAATAATATAAATATTGAACTGATATTGTCTCCAGATAACCCTCCCAAAAAACCATCTTTGAGATATTCAGCAAACCCTATGGAATAAACACGATATTTATCTTTATTAACAGACTTATTAAATTCTTGTTCTATCAAATTATCTTCGTGCATTTGTATTATCTTTACATAATTTCTAAGCCAAGAATGATGAGAATAATAAGCGCCAAACCAACAAAGACTTGTGATTCCTCCTAACATTAAAACAAGAAACTCTATATTCCATTCATTTTTACATATAGAGGATGTGATTAATTTATAGTAAGCAATAAAGAATGCTCCCGTGAAAAGCGCGTATAAATTCATCCAAGTGCTATTCTTTTTTGCCTGAAATTCATAAGCATCTATCGCTCTCTGATACATTCTTTCCTCTAATGTTTCTTCCTTACTTTTTCCTTCTTCCATACAACCTCCTATAATTCAATTAATAATTTCAATATGCCGAAACTGCTAAAAACAGTTTCGGCATAACTTTCTACATCCCGCGATAATTGATGCCGCAAGCACCTTGTGATGTTCTTGGACAAGGCATAGCAAATGATTGGCTATATTCACCACTAACCAACATTTTGGGCATTATGAACTTTTTCATAGATATCACCTCCTTTTTTATAGATTCTTTCCTTGCTAAATGAACAGGAAAGTTTTTTTAAAGATTAAACGCTTCTTTCTTTGCTTTTGCTAATACACAAGCCTCATCGTATTTTATATAGGGACTGCCTTTTTCATTTAAGGCTGTCCCTGGGCAAAAATTACAATTAGGTTTCAGTTCGCAATCAGAACAACCCTCTATCATTGAGAACTTATTTTTTCGCCATTCTTTTAACTCAATAGAATTCTCCCAAATATGCTTTATGCTTTCTTTACGAACATTCCCAACTTTTAATAATAAAGCATTGCAAGGGAATACATCGCCGTTAGGATTTATAGTTAAGCCAAATGCTCCAGCGCCACAAATCGCTCCATCAAAATCTCTCATTCTCTTATAGTCAATGCCATAATCAAATTCTATATTGCCTCGCGCAGTTTTTAAGGTTTCAACATAATGCTTAAAATCATTTATCCTTAATATAGTATTTGAACTATCTCCGTCATTTTTAGGGCTAATTGCAAAACCAACTTGAATAGTCGCTCCAAGTTCCTCGCTTAAATCAAGAAGTCCTTTAATGTCCATATAGTTATAATTCATCATTATGGTTTTGATATTTACGGCAATTCCTAATTCAATGGCAGTTTTGATACTTTTAAGAGTTTTATCAAACGAGCCTTGAACTTGAGTAATATAATCGTGTTTTTCTGATATATGACTATATAGGCTAAAATGAATGCTATGTAGATTGTATTTAGCAAGCCTTAAAAAATCTGAATCGCTTATAGCGATGCCGTTTGTAAATATCGTCATCAAAAAGTTTTTCTGATAGGCATAATCCAAAATATCAAAAATGTCTTCTCTCATAAAAATGTCGCCGCCTGTAAATGTGAGATTTAAAACATTCATATCATAAAGTTCATCAAGCGCTTTTTTGATTTCGTCAAGCGTCAATTCTTTTTCAGTATCATTAACAACATAACAGTGTCGGCATTTTTCATTGCAGCGATAAGTCAACTCCATTAAAACAGAATATATAGAACCTGTTTTTAAAATGGCGTCCATTATTGTGTTTTCAACGGGTTGAGATTTTTCCTTATGTTTATATGCTTTTGAGATTATTTCGGATTTTTCTAATTCAGCGATAAAATCTTTAATACCTGTCTCAAATTCCAAATTGTTTTCTACGGCATAAATTGTTCTCAATTGCTCAAGGACAGATTGCATTTCTCCATTTTTCTTTATGCAATCTAA
>JAISKX010000218.1 GCA_031260765.1 Endomicrobium sp.
AATAAAAATAGTAAAATTAAATCAAAATGTTTTATCAATATATATGAAATTGATTATGATTTTATGAAGAAAAAACTTGATATATTGTATTTTTCATCCCCCAATGAGAAATGGTTAGATTTTATATCTGCAAACCGTAGAAGAACATATAAAGGCAATCGTTATGATATTATTTATGGACCAGTTGCAAATGATACTGTTTATAAGACGCTTGTCGCCTATGAAAATAAATTTTATACCAAACAACAAACCATACGCTTGTTGAGAGGGCGAAAACTATATAATCAAATGACATTTACTACTAAAAAAGCGATTGAATTTTTGCGCTATATCGGTTATGAAGAGGTAAAAAATGAAAAACTTTAATGAATATAAACCATGGCAATTAAAAGGCGTGCTTGAAATGTTAGTGCCTCTTGTTATTGCAGAAATATCTAAAAGTAGAAAAGTCAATTATGATGAGGCTATTGAATTATTATATCCATCCCTTTTGTATAAATCGCTTGAAAAGGAATCAACAAAAATGTGGCATTTAAGCCAATTGACATTATCCGAACTTTTAAATGAAGAACTCAAAACAGGCAAAATCACTTTTCCAGAGGAGGCATAATGGATAAAGGAATTTTTAAAACGCATACTGATTTTGTTGTTTACTGCATAGAGGAATATAAATGAATAAATCAAAATTTAAAGCATTGAAGCAAAAACTTAAATCCATATTTTCATTTCAATATCCGCAGGATATTAAAATTAAGATAAAAATAGCGCTATTTTATTATGTCGGATTGGTATTGATTTTTGCGATATTTAGATTTTTATTGCTTATTGTATATCCTGATATTTTCGCCTCTTTATCTTTGCAAGATAAGTTCATTTCTTTTCTTTACGGCGCGCAATTTGATATGGCGATTATCTCTATTTTGTTGGGCGGGTTTATCGGGCTTATGTTTTTGCCTTATCCTAAAAGCCCAAAACTTATTAAATTTTGCGTCATAACAATGTCTATTGTTGTTTTAATTACTCTTATTTTGCTGAGCGCAGATTTTGTTTATTTTAACGCTGTTAAAAGGCACATGACCGAAGATATTATTTTGGCTTGGCGGGATAAAGATTTTATAGTCAGTTATGTTTTCTCTTATTATTGGTGGGCTTTGCTTTTGATTTTTGCCATTGTGTTTTTTGCCATAAGATTTAGCGCTAAATTTATTGATAAGAAATATGCGCCTAAACCCTTTAATGTGTTCAAATCCATCGGAATTTTAATTCTTGTATTTTTGCTTATTTCTATTGCAAGGAGACAAAATTTCAGCGGTATGCCTATCAATCTTCTTGACGCTTATAAACTTGAAAAAAGCGCGATAAATATACAACTTATATTAAACGGAATGTTCACGCAGTATTATTATTTGAAAGGGACTAATGATACCAAAGGCGTTATCGTCAATAATTTTTCGCAAAAAAAGGCTTTTGAAAATGTCCAAAAATTACTTTTGAGTAAAGATGAGTTTTTTCCAGATGAAAAATATCCATTGATGAGGCGGATAAAAAACGCCAAATTCAAAAACTACAATGTAGTGGTGATTTTACTTGAAGGTGTTTCTCCCCAATACATTGACGCTTGGAATGAACTACGCGGTGGGGGGGGGTATAGCGCCAAATACGGAGTCACGCCCATAATGGATACTGCCCTAAAAAACGGCGCGGCTTTTATAAATGCTTTTGCCGTCGGTCCCAGGACGCAGTTTGGTTTAATATCTACTATGGTTGGATTGCCGATAGTTCCGGGAACTGTTCTTTATTATGGTTTTGATCTTATGACTCACTTTACTTTGCTTGCAAAAGATTTGTCTCAAAAAGGATATTGGTCTATGTATGCTCAAACTTCTGCAAAAGAATCTATCAATATGACAAATGCGGCAAAAACTATTTTAGGTTTTGACGAAGGTTATGGCCTTGGCGATTATCCTATTTTATTAGATTATCCAAGCATAAATTATTATAAATACAGCGGCCGCGAATATGAAACTTTTGATTTCGCTGCAAAAAAAGCGTCTGCAGCTCATAAAGCGGGGAAGCCTTTTTATATTTATATGTTGACAGAGGCGACTCATCCGCCTTTTCATCCCAGTCCGAAACAGTTTCATAAATATCCCCAAAAGGATGATGGCATAGAGGGTTTTTTAAATAATTTATACTTTACAGATTATTCTATCGGGCATTTTATGGACATAGCCAAAAAGGAAGGTTTTTTTGACAATACTATTTTTGTAATTCTATCAGACCATGTTATGCCCAATGATGGAACAGAAGATATAAAAAGCAGATTTAATATTCCATTTATGATTTATGCCCCCAAAATTTTAAAGCGGCAAGTAATAGACTATACTGTATCTCAAGCCGATTTGCTCCCGACTCTTTATCATCTTTTAAGTCTTGATTTGCCATTTACGGCGTTAGGAACAAATGCTTTAGATAAAGACGCCGCTCATTTTGCTTTAATATCCGACGGTATGAATATAGCCCTATATCAAGGAAATGATTTTGTCAGCCACAATAGAGTGAGTTTAGTTGACGCAAATATTGATAAAAACAGCGAGAAATTTAAAACAATGCAAGACAGCGTCCTTTCTCTTGATAAGGCTGTAACTGAGGCGATAAAATTTGATATATGGTATAAGGCGGATTAAGACATTTTTTTATAATTCATTGTAAAAATTATTGTCAAACAGTAATGTCCTCTCTAAAAACCCATTGTTA
>JAISKX010000251.1 GCA_031260765.1 Endomicrobium sp.
ATAAGAACCAGGAGCCTTTATGGGTTTAGATGTATTGCAAAAATGCTTTGATTTTACCCGCGCAAATGATTTGAGAAAAGCCGGTTGGTATTCTTATTTTAATAGAGTGGAATCGGCTCAAGGTCCCGAAGTTGTGATAGATGGAGTAAAAAAGATAGTGGTTTGCTCAAATAATTATCTTGGGCTTGCCAATCATCCAAAAGTAATAGAAGCCTCAGTGGAGGCGGCAAGAAAGTATGGAACTTCCGGCACAGGCTCAAGAATTTTAAACGGGACTACTGATTTACATGAAAAAGTTGAGAAAAAGTTCGCTAAATTTGTCCATAAAGAAGACGCTATACTTTTTACAACAGGACATCATTCAAATTTGGGCGCTCTTTCCAGCCTTATCGGCAAAGACGAGATTTTAATAACAGATAAACTTGACCATGCCTCTATAATAGACGGCTGCCGCCTATCTTTCGGCGAAATGGCGAGATTTAGACATAATAATATGGCAGACCTTGAAAGACAACTCAAAAGATATGAAGACAAAGGCAAAATGATAATTGTTGACGGTATTTTTAGTATGGAAGGCGATATTGCAAATCTTCCTGAAATCTCAAAACTTGCCAAAAAATATAATGCAAGAGTATATGTTGACGAAGCCCATTCTTTAGGCGTGATTGGAGAAGACGGAAGAGGAACAGGCTCTCATTTTAAAATGGAAGAAGAAGTGGATGTTTTGATGGCTACAGCCTCTAAATCTTTGGCTTCTGTAGGCGGTTTTATAGCAAGCAAAGCGGCTGTGATAGACTATATTAAAAGCACGGCAAGAACTTTAATTTTTACAGCAAGCCTCCCGCCCGCATGCGTAGGCGCTATTGATGCGGCTATGGATTTAATTATTGCAGAGCCGCAAAGGCGCGAGAGACTTCACAAAACGGCTGAAAAAATGTTGAATGAATTTAGCAGGCTCGGCTTTAAAACAAATAAATCGCAATCTCCAATAATTCCTTTGACTGTCGGCGCAGACGAGACTGCTTTTAAAATGTGGAGAAGACTTTTTGACGAAGGCGTTTTTGCTTCCCCTGTGATAAGTCCCGCTGTGCCTGAGGGGCAAGCTATAATAAGAACAAGCTATATGGCTACACATTCTGATGAGAATTTAAACTTTATTCTTGAAAAATTTGAGAAAATCGGGAAAGAATTGGGCGTAATATAATGAAAATTACCGCCGTCAAAAATACAAAGCAATTCAATCAATTCATTAAGTTGCCTTGGAAAATCTATATAAAAGAAAGTCATTGGGTTCCTCCCTTGATTTCAGATGTCAAAAAGATATTGTCTGTTGATAAAAATCCTTTTTGGCTGCATGCCAAAAGGGAACTTTTTTTGGCTTATGACGACAGCGGACATACCATAGGCAGAATAGCGGCGATAATAGACGGCAATTACATCAATTTTCAAAATGACAATTGCGGTTTTTTTGGTTTTTTTGAATGCATAAACGATACGCAAACTGCAAAAGGACTTTTTGACGCGGCGCAAAATTGGCTTAAAGAAAGATTTATTCCGAAAATGATTGGTCCGATGAATCCTTCAACAAATGACGAATGCGGTTTTGTTTCAGAAGGTTTTGATATTGCTCCAAGTTTGATGATGGCTTATACCCCCGCTTATTATCTTGAACTTGCCAAAAATTGCGGGCTGCACTCTGTAAAAGAATTATACGCTTATGATATGGATGTCGCGGCGGATTCGCGTGTGGGAAGACTTCAAAGAATAGTGGATATGGCAAAGAAAAAAATGCCCGCTTTGGAAGTCAGAACGCTGAAAGTGAGCAATTTTGACGAAGAATTAAAATCAGTAATGTCGGTTTATAACCGCGCTTGGGAAAAGAATTGGGGTTTTGTTCCTTGGACTGATGAAGAGTTTGAAGATATAGCCAAAAATCTAAAACCTCTTTTAGACCCGAATTTAGCAATCATCGCATCAATATCCGGTTCGCCTGTGGGCATGCTGATTTCCGCTCCTGATTATAATCAGATATTAAAAAAACTCAATGGCAAAATGTTCCCTTTCGGTTTTTTAAAATTTCTTTATTATAAGAACAAAATAGATAGTTTGAGATTGATAATAATGGGAGTAGTTAAGGAATATAGGAATAGAGGCATTGAAGCTATAATGTATTCAAAAGGTTTAAATTACGCTCTAACAAAAGGTTATAAACATTGCGAACTGTCGTGGATTTTAGAAGATAATGTGATGACAAATAGAACGGCGCAAATGATGAACGGTAAAATATATAAAAAGTATCTCATATTTGAGAAAATTTTTTAACAAAAACAGGCTTTGCCCGTTTAGGAGGTCAAAATGAAAGACATAGAGAAAACTCCAAAAAATAAAATTAAAAGAAAGTATCGTAGAACAAAACCAAGAAAAAAATTGCTTGACATAACTGAAGATATTTATAAGAAAATGGCTGTTATGGCGGGCATAAAAAAAGCGGTAAAAGAAGGAGCGTATTTGACTATAGATTATCCCGCGAAAAATGAAGCAATCAACGGCGCATATCATTATGCTGTGCGCATAGGCGCCTCAAACGACGGCAGCGTTGAAATATCTTTTGACAAAAACGAATGGAACCCTTGCAGATTTAGCGGCGGATTTTGGTGGTTTGATATTATGTCTTTTAAAAAAGGCTCTTGTAATATATATGCCAGAATGCTTGATGCCCAAGGCAATATAATGGTAAAAACTGCGGCGAGGAAATGCAAAATATGTTAAAGCAGGAAAAAGATTCTTTGGATGATTTGTATAGGCAAGTAGGTAAAATAGATGTCTATCTGTCCATTGCAGCGGCGGCAGTCATTTTGATAACGGTTTTTTGTAATAGGAAAAACAATTTTATACAGCGACAACAAGAAAGGATTAGAGCGGCTTATGACGGACTTTCCCCTGAAGAATATAATTAAACTAATTGATTTGCCTTTCTAAGTAAAAATATAACGAATAAAAAAATAAACAGTTTCAAATAAAGGATATATTTATGTATTTAAAAAAAGTTGAGTTGAGCGGATTCAAATCTTTTGCAGATAAAACAACATTGAATTTTGAACAAGGTATAACCGGCATTATCGGTCCAAATGGCTGCGGAAAATCCAATATATCCGACGCTATCCGTTGGTGTCTCGGAGAGCAAAGGGCTAAAAGTTTGAGAAGTTCTCAAATGTTTGACGTCATATTTGCAGGAACAAAAACGAGAGTCGGCACAAGTATGGCTGAAGTGTCTCTTATTTTTGACAATAGTCAAAATGTTTTGCCTGTGGAATATTCCGAAGTCGTCATCACAAGAAGATTATTTAGAAGCGGAGAAAGCGAATACTATATAAATAAAAGCCAATGCCGCCTAAAAGATATAAGAGATTTATTTTTAGACACAGGCATAGGTTTTAGCGGATACTCTATAATAGAGCAGGGCAAAGTGGATTTTTTAACCACTGCAAAGCCTGAGGACAGAAGAGAATTATTTGAAGAGGCGGCGGGAGTAGCCAAATATAAATCAAGAAGAGAAGAAACTATCAAAAGACTTGAAAAAGTTGAGCAGGATATGAAAAGGCTCGGCGACGCTTTAAATATACATAAAGAGCAAATACATGCTTTGGATTTAGCCGCTAAAAAAGCTAAACAATATCAAAAGTTTAAAGAGGATTTAAAACAATATGAGACGGCTGATTTGGTTCAACAGATTTCTTACGGCGACAGTGAAATAGAAAAAACAAAAATTGAACTTGACCCTAAAATCAAAGAGACGGAATCAAATAATGCGTTTTTGGCAAAACTCAGCGTGGAAATCTCCGATATGCGTATGGAGCTTGACGCTAAAAATGAGAATTATTTAAACGCCAATATGACTTTGAGCGACATAAACACTCAAATAGGAGTATCAGACCAAATTATTCAAAGCTCGTCTCAAAGAGAAGAAGAAATAAATAAAGAACAGGAAACTCTCCTTGCCGAAATATCTGAAAGCGAAATAAAAGAATTGCAATATCAAGAGGAATTAAAATCTTTTAACGACGGAGACAATACTTTGCCCGTTGAAGTGGAAAATTTAGAAAAAGCTTTTAAAGAAAAGGAGCAGAATTTAGAAATCATAAAAAACACTCTCATTGAAACAAAAAACAATGAAGACTCTATCTTGTCTCAACTTGACGATTTATCCAATCAAAAAGAATCTCTAATAAATTCAAAAGCTCAAAGTTCCCAGCAGCAGATTCATTTAAACGCTGAAATAGCCGCTCTTGACAGAATGATTTTATCGCGCCAGAACGAAATAGAGCCTACAAACAATGAAATTGCCGCTCTTGAAGCGGAAATAAATTCGGCTAAAGAAAGGCTCGCCGCTCATCAGCCTCAAAAAGAAAGTTTTGATAATGAGATGTCTGTAAGTGAAAAAAAGATTGACGAATTGAGAGATAAACTCTCTTCTCTTAAAGAGGATTTGGCTTCAAACGATACCAGAATATCCACTCTCAAAGAATTTGACCAAAGCGACCCTATACGCTCGTCTATAAGAGCCATCTTAAATCTCGGCATAGCAAGAGGTCCTGTAAGCAGTTTGATAAGCGCAGACGCCGACAAAGAGGATTTGATAGCCTCGTCTTTTGGCGACAAACTCAATTATTTGATTTGCGCAAATATCGCAGATGCTGAAAAAGCCGTGTCTTTCCTTGAAGAAAACGGATTGCCGAGGCTTTCTTTTATCATAGCGGACAAAGTGAACAGCCAGCCGCGCTCTTCTGTCTTAGGTCTTCCGGCTGGAGCTACTGAACTAATAAAAATCCTTAAATTCAATCCTGCCGACGAAAGCATAATAAAGTTTATTTGTTCAGACGCCATAGTGTCGGGCAATAAAATCTATAACGGAGCTCTTATACAGGGCGGCGGCAAGACTGTTTTTGAAAAGCCCGTATTGATAGAAGAAAAAATCAATAAACTTCAAGAACGCAGCGAAATTCTAAAAAGCAATATAGAGGAAATCCAAGCTGAAATAGAGACAACCGACGACGAACATATTGAATTGAGATTGCAAAAAGAAAATTTAAACAATGAAGCCGTAAAGTTGAAATATCAGATTGAAAGCCAAACCGATTCAATTGAAGAAAAAAC
>JAISKX010000260.1 GCA_031260765.1 Endomicrobium sp.
GTTTTTTCTGTTTTTCTTTTTTTTGTTTTTCTAAATGTATTGTCAAAATGGCTATGTCTGACGGTTTTATGGAATGTATTCTTGACGCCTGCCCTATTGTGCTTGGGCGGATTTGAGAAAGCCTCTGTTTTGTTTCGGCTGATATAGAATGCAATTCATTGTAATCAAAATCTTGCGGAATCGTCCTGTCTTCGCTTTTTTTCATTTTTTGAGACATTTTCTTTTCTATCTCTATATAGCCTTTGTATTTATTATGTATTTCAACCTCTTCTTTTATCTTATCCATTGACCAAGGGTTTAATTCCTCATCCGACGGCAAATCGCCTGATTCTTCTTCACGCATATTGTTGACAGTTTTGCGATAGAGTTCAAATTTCTTATAAGCCTTGTCGGAAATCAAGCCTATATCATGCCCTTTATCCATAAGCCTTAAATCTGCATTGTCATTTCTTATGGAAAGCCTGTATTCAGCTCTTGATGTGAACATTCTATACGGCTCGTCCATGCCCTTTGTGGTTATATCGTCTATTAGAATGCCTATATAGGATTCATCTCTTCCTAATATGAGAGGCTCTCTGCCGAGCAATTTTAAACCTGCATTTACGCCCGCCATAAAACCTTGAACGGCGGCTTCTTCATATCCCGTCGTGCCGTTGATTTGTCCGCCCAAAAATAAATTTTCAGTAGTTTTTGTTTCCAAGTTTTTTTTGATTTGCAGAGGGCTTGAATAATCATATTCTATGGCATAGCCGAATCTTATAATCTTGGCATTCTCAAGACCCGCTATGGAATGAATCATTTTCTCCTGAGCGTCAAAAGGTATGCCTGTGTAGAGACCGTTTAAATACATTTCATTTGTCATTCTTCCTTCGGGCTCTATGAAAATTTGATGTTTTTCTTTTTGCGGATATCTCTCTATTTTTTCCTCTATTGCGGGGCAATAGCGGGGGCTTTTGCTGTGGACTTCGCCGATATGTATAGACGACAAACCTATTTTGTCTAAAACTATTTTATGCGTCTTAGGATTTGTATAAGTGAGCCAGCAAGGCATTTGATTGAGTTTAGCTCTCCATTTGTCCACTTCTATAAAGTGAGAAAAAGGCTGGGGTTTTTCGTCTCCGGGCTGTATTTGCATTTTGGAATAGTCCAATGAATTTGTGTTCACGCGGGGAGGGGTAGTGGTTTTAAATCTGCCGAGTTTTAATCCGCAATCTTCTATGAGAGATTTGGAAAGATGAGTCGCGGCTCTTTCATTGAATCTTCCGCCCACAAAATAATCCTTGCCGAGATATATTCTGCCCATTAAAAATGTGCCTGTTGTAACTATCACTGCGTCTGTATCAATGATTTCGCCTGTGACTATCTTTACTGCGCAAACTTTATTGTGTTTGACTATTATAGCCGACGCTTCCGATTGCAAAATGTCAAGATTGTCTTGATTTTGAAGAGATTTTGCCATTAAGACGCTGTATAATTCTTTATCGCATTGCGCTCTCGGCGACCATACTGCCGCGCCTCTTGATTGATTTAACATCTTAAATTGAATGCCGGCATGGTCTGTAATCCAGCCCATTTCTCCGCCCATGGCGTCCATTTCTCTGACCATTTGCCCTTTTGCAATTCCGCCCACTGCGGGATTGCACGGCATTCTTGCTATGGAGTCGGCATTTATTGTGATGATTAAAGTTTTCAGCCCCATTCTTGAAGCCGCCAAAGCAGCCTCGCAGCCCGCATGCCCTGCACCTATTACTATTACATTGTATTTCTTTTTCATTTTGCCCTTCCTTTTATAAGAAATTTTTTAATTTCATTTTTTTTATGAAAACAGCCGCCGCTGGTTTCTTTATATAGTTTAACAAATAGTCTTCTACGCTGCCGCATATTTTTTCATCGTCAAAAATCATTTCATCTAAATCGTCCGCGCTGCAATTTGCGATTTTGTTTAAAGCGTCTGCGCTTTCCCTGTCTATGGACATATTGCCTTGGCTTATATAATCTTTGAAAGCATAACCTGAAAGGGAAAGAAATCTCAATGTAAAAGCCGCCACTGCGCGGCGGCAATTTTTGCATTCGCCCAAAGCCTGCCATATCCTTGAAAGCAATTGATATTTTTTAATATTGGGGCTGTTAAATGGGAGAAGTTTATCGCTGATTTCAGCGGCATAGAGAGCGTAAAGATTGTTTTTAAAAGCTGTTTTGGTTTTTGTGTAATTGTTTAGAATCTGAGCCCCTGTTATTTTTGGACGCATTGACGGGTGGCTTTGATAAATCATAAATTCGCTTTCCGTAAGAGGCTCGGTCGCGCCGTTTAATTTTGCGGCGATTTTTTTTGCGCTGGGAACGATAGCCGCGATTTTGCCCCATTCATAGGTATAAATAGAAACGGTTTTATCCGCCTCTCCGCTGATTTTTGAATTTAAAACGAGACCTTTTATTTGATAATACATTTTAAAATTATCCTATTTATTTTCTTTTCGTCGGCGTCTTTGATTTCAATCTCATAGTTTTGCCATTTTGTTTTTTCGCCGTTTTTGGGGATTTTTCCAAACAGGCTTAAAACCCAGCCGTTCATTGTGGAATAGTCGCCGTCCGGTATATTGATTTTGAGATAATCGTTGACATTTAATACGGATTCTTTTGCCATTATCAGATATTCTTTGCCGTCCGCGCCGATGTAAGTTATAATCTTTTTTTCATCTATATCGTATTCGTCTAAAACCTCGCCGACTATTTCTTCAAGCAAATCCTCTATTGAAACTATGCCTACGGCTAAACAAAATTCGTCCACAACGATTGCGCTATGGCGCCGCCCCTTTTTAAATTCTTTCAGCACTTGATTTACTCTCGCGCTTTCAGGGACGAAATATGCGGGTCTTATTAAATCCTCTAAAATTATAATGTCGGAATTGCGCCAAGCTATAGCCAAATCTTTGCTGTATATTATGCCGACGATATTTCCAAGGTGGTTTTTATATACGGGAACTCTTGAATATTGCGAGTCTATTATACTTGATATGATTTCCTCTTTGCCTTGCCGCCTTGCCGTATTTTCTCCTTTATCTAATTCCTTTGCGATGTCAACGGCAAAAACTTCAGAACGGGGAGTCATCACTTGCGACACTCTCATATCCGAAAAGTCCATTATATTGCTGATGATTTCTCTTGAATCGTCTGTGAGAGGCGATGTTATTTCATTAGACAGCAAAAAGTCTATTTCTTCCGCTTTTACAAGACGGCTTTCTTTTTTGTTTTTTGATAAGAATAAACGGATTATGATATTTGCAATTTTAGAAAGATTTTTTACTATCGGTTTTAATATGGATGAAAACAAAACGATGAAAGGCAAAATTTTCGGCGCGGCTTTCTCGGCATTATATCTTGCGAAACTTTTAGGGAATATATTTCCAAACACAAGAGTGATGATGATTATCGCCGCAGGCAGTATAAATGACGCTTTTACATCATTTCTTTCAAAATTCAAGTCTGATATTATTGAAGATGAAAGGACGCTTATTCCCACCACCGCTAAATTTAAACCTATAACCATAGCTGTAATGGCTTCATCGGAAGAGTTTTGCAAAAATGATATATATTTGGCGAGCTTTGGTCTTTGAGCTTTTAATTGTTTTAGATAACTTTCGCTTATGCTGACTATAGTCGTCTCCGACATAC
>JAISKX010000200.1 GCA_031260765.1 Endomicrobium sp.
GTTCCTTTGGATTGTCTCTTAAATGCTGCGCATATTCTTCAAATAAATCTGCCTTTACTATTTTCGCATCCGAGAGATTGATACCTTCAATTTCTTTAATGTTTTTCATATTTGCCTCCTTAAACTTTCTTTTATGGCTATTGCCTTTTTTATATCTTCTGTTTGGTGCTTTTTATCATCTCCGCCGTATAACAAAATCAATGTATTGTCTTTATTCTTTGTGTAATAAACTCTAACGCCCTTACCGTAATATATTTTTAATTCAGACACTCCCTTTCTCAAAAGCGAACAATTTGAAAAATTTCCTTTCTTTAAATTTATAATACCGTCAATAACTTCTCTTTTGACTTCCTTAGTCTGCCTGTCAAACCACTTTATATAAAAATTAGTCCGCAAAGGTTCGTTTATATCCATCTCTGCCTCCTTGTTGATGATTGTGGCATATATACCGCAATAAGTCAATTTAAAAACAAGCAATAAGACGAGGTTTCTGAGTTCGCCTTGCGACCCTTTATAAGACTATGGACTATTTGTCCTTGTCCTTGCCTTTTCCCCAATGTTTGACTCCCGCTGAAACTTTACCGTTTCGCCCAATGCTAAAAGAGCCGTTGTCGTTTTATTTGCATATAACAAAAAAATCCCCCTATCACCGTCAAGCAATAGGGGGCTTTTTGATATTCCAAAATCAATTTACCTAACAAACATCTGTTTTGCCGCTTCG
This sequence comes from Endomicrobium sp., assembly GCA_031260765.1. Taxonomy (GTDB): domain Bacteria; phylum Elusimicrobiota; class Endomicrobiia; order Endomicrobiales; family Endomicrobiaceae; genus Parendomicrobium. The sequence goes on from JAISKX010000200.1 coordinate 722, forward strand.
GATAAAAATGCAGAGCGATTGTTAGTTACAGAATCTATTTTTGACAACAAAGCCTCGTCAATCATCACATTAACCCTTTTTGCAGGAGATTTTAAAGGCAAGTATGCCACTGAGCCGATAAGAAAATTATAATTATCTTTCCATTCTTTCCAATCTTGCCAAGTTTCTTTGATTTGTTTTAAGGTGCGGGGATTTGGAATTTTGTCGCCGTCTTCTTTCATCAAGGCTATATGCGCCGACAATGCCTCATGAGCCATAGCGACAGCCTCTTCATAAGTATCGCCAGCAGAAATACAACCCGGGAAATCTGGAAAAACAACGCTAAAACTGTCTTTGCCTTTGATAGATTCAAATAATGCAATATATCCGTTCATTAATTATCCTCCTTGTTAGTTAAATTCGCTTGCTTAAAAATAGTTTTCATTGTCCCAAGCGCTATATCTTTTTTAGGATGCGGAATTGTTATTTTGCCGCTTTTTGTATGATGTTTAAATTGATGATGACTTCCGACAGCCCCAACCAAAAACCAACCATCATCTTCAATAATCTTTATCAATTCCCTGCTTGAATACATTTTAGGCATATCCCGCTCCAAAAGATATTTTTTGAATACAAATATATACACATTTTTAAACACATTGTAAAGTAAAAATCTGCGTTTTTTGTTCGCTTTGCGAGCCTATATAAAAGCAGATTGCCAAGGAATCGCCATCACGCCTTTTACTATCGGCATTTGCATTTCATTGAAAGAAATAAGAAATTTTTGCGAAGGATTTAATGATGTGCTTGTTAGACTTTTTGTCATATCAGCTCTTATAGTTTTGCTTGCTTTGATTTCATATAAATTAAAAGATTGTCCCTTGTCTATCACCAAATCAATCTCCACTCCATTGCTATCTCTGTAAAAATAAAAACTGTCATTGGCTTTATTGTTAAATTTGTTTTTTAACGCTTCCATTATAATCATATTCTCAAAAAAAGCGCCTGAGATTTTGTCTGCCATAAGGGCATTTGCATCATTGAATTTTAAGAGATGGGCAAGCAAACCTGTGTCTGTAAAATATATTTTTGGGGTTTTTATCACCCTTTTTGTGATATTTTTAAAATATGGTCTTAAAAGATAAATTATTCTGCTGACTTCTAATACAGAAAGCCAATTTTTAGCAGTGATAGAAGATATGCCGCAATCTTTGGCAATATCGGCAATATCAAGCAAATTGCCCGCCCTTGCCGCCAATACTTGAACAAAAGTTTGAAAAACTGACGCATCTTTTATATTTAAAATTTGGCGGACATCTCTTTCTATATAAGTTGTTAAATAATCGCTGTAATAATCTTGCGGCTCTCTTTGAGTTATATTTGGTATTGGATAAAAACCTTTGAGCATTTGCTTATAACAATCTATCGGCTCTATCGGCTTGCTCTTTAATTCTGAAAAAGAAAAAGGCAAAAGTTCAAAAAGAGAAATCCTGCCTGCAAGAGATTCCGTTAAACCTGCCATCATAGTGAATGCTTGAGAACCTGTGAGAATAAATTTCCCATTTATCTCATCATTTCTTAAAGCCGTCGTATATTTATCAACCATTATCTTTATATAAGGAAGGATTTCGGGCGCGTATTGAATTTCGTCTATAATTACGGGAGTTTTAAGATTTTCTATGAATGTTGCAGGGTCATTTTGCGCCGCTTCTCGTATATCAGGAAAATCAAAAGAGACATAGTTATAATGCGCAAACAACTCTTTTAACATAGTGGATTTGCCTGTCTGCCGAGGTCCCGTGACAGCAATTACAGGCGAATTTTTGATTGCTTTTAGCAATATTTGCTCAATTTTTCTGTGAATATAATTTTCCATAGGGGCAATCCTACTTTATGTAATACATAAAGTCAACTATATGTATTGCATAAATCCTACTATATGATTTGCATAAATATAAACTGACTTCAATCTTTTAACTCCCCAAAATCACTACTTTTAATGTGTCTGCCTCCCTTGCGGGGGCATTGCTCTGTTTTTAGTTTAAATGTGTAAAAAGATGTTATTTATCAATATAAATTTTGAAAAAGACATAAAAATAAGGGTCAAATTGAAAAATCCTTTTATTTATAAAAGATAATTTCAATTTGACCCTTATTACAATCTTTCTCTTACCACATTTTTGTCATGCAGCTAAAAGACGCGCCTACTAAAACTCTTGCGATGCGCAGTTGTCGCCAGATGCAAATGTCATCTTTTTGATGTTTATCTTATCCTTCAGCAGCGAATAAAATAATTCAATGAGATTCTCGCAAGTTGCAAC
>JAISKX010000016.1 GCA_031260765.1 Endomicrobium sp.
TGTTTTTTGTATAACTGATAAAACCTATATTTAAGCCCTTTATTATCGGCATAATATCGTCTGTGCTGCCGTCGTCAACAAGCAAAAGATTGGGACAATATAGCAAAGAGTCTTCAATAATTTTCCTAACGGTGGCGGATTGATTATAAAGAGCAATGACAATGAGAGGCTTAAAAGTATTCATTAAACCGCGCCTTCTTTCCATTTTTTACAAAACTCTTCAAAGAATTGCGGTTTTGCAACAAGAATTCCATTTTTAACATCTATCATCAATTGAATACAATATCCCGAAGTCATAAATTTCTGATTTTCATCATAGATAGAAAAAGAGAAATCAAGCCGAGCGGCTTCATTCCAATGGAGCAAGGTTTCTATTGTATATGTTTTGTCAAATTCCAAAGGAGCGATAAAATCAATATGAAACTTTTTTAGCGGTATGGTGATGCCGCGATTATAAAAATCCAAATAGCCGATATTGTATTTATTGCCCAAAGCCACGCGTCCATCTTCAAAAAAACTTGCATAATTGCCATGCCACATAATATTTAAAGGGTCTAATTCGTCAAAACGAACTTTCCTTTCAATAATAACAGATAAAGGCTGCGGGTCTTGCGGATTTTGTTTGAAGTATTGTTCTTTCATAAAACCTCTAATGCAATTTGCGAGCATAAATCTTGCCCGCATTTGACAGTCGCTTTAAAGCTCAAATCTTGCCGTATTATCTCAATATCAACTTGCGATTTCGGAAAAATCGGTTTTGCGAATTTTACTTTTTTAATTTCTTTGATTTTTAACCCGTCATTGTTTAGAAGTTTTTTTATACAGAACAAAACTATCTCAATTTGAACAATTCCGGGCAGCAAAGGATAATGAGGGAAATGCCCTTTAAAAGCGGCAAAATTCTTATCCAAAAAGAAAACAAAAGCCGTCCCGTTTTGAGATTTAAAAGATTCTTTAATGCTTGTTTCTATATTATTCATTTTTGTTTCCTCTGCGAATATATCTTTTCACAATCTTATCAAATTAAAAGTAATCAATCTTTTTGAACCCAGAGTATCGGTTTATTGTCTATTTTGTAATAAATTTTCCCATTTATCTCTTCTATCTTGTCTTGTTGAACGGCGTATAAATAGCATAAAAAAAAGTTTGTGAAATCATTTAGAGCTTTTTTGGGTAGTATGCTTTTACTGATTGCCGTTTTTGTTATGCCTTTGCTTTCTATTTGGAATAGTTCTATACCGAAATCATTGAATGCTATTATTCTATATTGAGATACTTCGTCAATTTTTGCTATCAATGCTCTAAAAAATAAGTCTTGGCGATAGACGCCGTGCAGCATTATCGGCTCGCCTTTAACGCTTTCTTCTTGCAGAGGGGATAGTTTTGCATTGTAGAAAATTGCAGGAGAGCAAGATGTAAATAATAATATAGCGATTATCGGCAAAAACAATTTATTCATTTTAATTACCCTTCTCTTTTAAGAATACAGGAATGATGAAAATGCTTATCAATATAGTTGAAAGTATGCCTACAAAAACTATAAAACCTATATTAAATAAAACTTTGTGCTGGGCAATCATAAGAGAGCCGAAACCTATCAGCGTTGATAGTGCGGCTAAAAACACCGCTTTTGTCGGATGCAAATCTTTACTGCCTATGCTTTGAAAGACCATAAACATACCATAATCTATCCCAAGCCCCACTATCAGCGGAATGGCAAAAAGCCCAAAAAGATTTATTTCTATTTGCAGAAGCGCCGCTATTATAAAAAGAACGGCGATAGAGCATAGCGGCGCTAAAATGGCTATAAAAGCGAGTTTTATTTTTTTGAAAATCAAAATTAAAACTATAAAAGAGCATAGGAAAATAGCGGGAACAATAATGGCAAATCTTGTCAAAACGGATTTTGCCGCCTTTTCTTGTATTGAGATATTGGATATTGAAAGAGTTTTAATCATTCTATTGCTTCTGAGTTTGGCATTTATCGGAATTATATTGACGAAAGCATATTCGCCTTTATATTCTATTATTGGATTGTAAATTGAAGTCAAATCAAAATCAGCATTGCCGGCGTCGGGAGCGCTCATAAAATCAAAAAAATCTTTAAAGAGGGCGGGGTCAAGCAAATATTTTTTTAAAACGGCATTCAAGGAATTTGCGATATACGGCTTTCTCGGCTGCCAAAAATTTTCCCATTGAATTTTATTGTTTTCTTTTGTTGTTTGCGATGGAAAAAGAGAAGACATTGCAAGGGCATCATTGTTTTGTTTTGAAATAATTTCATTGTTTCTTAAAACTTCGTCTCTGGTTTTGCCACAAACAAAGAAGAGTTGATTTTTTGTATAAGCATTGCCGGTTAAAGCGGCAAAGTTCTTTTGGTCTGTTTCAAGTTGTTGTGTATTTGTGTTTAAAGATTCAACATCTAAATTGATTTGTACAAAGGGCGCGCTTGCTATTGTGGCTATAAAAATGATTGCTACGATGATTGAGGCTTTAAAGCGCGCTCCATTTTCGTCATTGCGGGCTTGACCCGCAATCTCATTTGTTGTCGGAGATTGCGGGTCAAGCCCGCAATGACGGATTAGAAATCCGCAATGACGGCGCAATTTGATGTCCGCTATCGGCTTATTATCAAAAATAAACGGCGCTGCAAATAAGGCTGATAGCGAGGCAAAAACCAAACCCGACGCACAAAATATAGACACTTGTTTTAAAATCTCAATGCCGGAAAACAATAAAAGCAAAAACATCAATATTGAAGTTCCTGCGCTTGCAAGTATGGGTTTAACCATCTT
>JAISKX010000024.1 GCA_031260765.1 Endomicrobium sp.
AATAAAAAGAAAATACTTTTTGATTGGCTCAATAATCAATTGTTTCAATGGTTTGACAAACGAATCATTCATATTGATTCAGAAATAATGCTTAAATGGAGCAAAATTTGCGCAGACCATAAGCAAACGCTCCCTATAATTGATTCTTTAATAGCCGCAACTGCAATTTCTCAAAAAATGATATTGATTACAAGAAATACAAGAGATTTCAATGGGATAGGGGATGTCATCCTTTTAAATCCTTGGTTGGATAATTAACTTTTTAAGGAGAATTATAAATTAAACTCGGAATAGTAGGATTGCCTAATGTGGGCAAATCAACTTTGTTTAATGCAATTACTAAGGCGGGGGCGCAGGTTGCAAATTATCCTTTTTGCACAATTGAGCCTAATGTCGGGGTTGTGGCTGTGCCGGATGATAGATTGGATTTTTTGGAGAAACTTTATAAATCCAAAAAGAAAGTTCCTGCTTGCGTAGAATTTGTTGACATCGCAGGGCTTGTCAAAGGCGCGTCAAAAGGGGAAGGGCTTGGCAATCAATTTTTGGCTCATATCAGAGAGACTGCCGCTATCGTCCATGTCGTCCGCTGTTTTGAAAACAAAGACATCACGCATGTAGCGGGCGAAATTGACCCGCTAAGAGACATTGAAATAATAGACACAGAACTTATTTTGGCAGATATGGATACGATGGCGAAAAAACTTGAAAGGCTTGAAAAAAATATCCGCTTAAATGATAAGAAAATTGCCGCAGAAAAAGATTTTGTATTAAAAGTTAAAGCCCATTTAGATTCCGGCAAACCTGCAAGAACTCTTGATTTGAATTCCGATGAACAGCTCTTGATTAAAGATTTCTTTTTAATTACGGCAAAACCTGTTTTATACGCTTGCAATGTAGCCGAAGCTGATTTGCCGAAAATGGAAAATAAATATACGGCAATAGTCAGTCAAAAAGCCAAAGAAGACGGCGCTCAAATTATCCCTATATGCGCAAAAATAGAAATGGAACTTTCAGAACTTCCAGAAAACGATAGAGCGGACTTCTTAAAAGATTTGGGAATCATAGAGCCCGGTCTAAACAGATTGATAAAAGCGGGCTATGATTTGCTCGGTCTTGCCACTTTCCTAACGGCAGGCGAAGACGAAAGCCGCGCATGGACAATAAAAAAAGGCTTTTTAGCCCCCCAAGCCGCAGGCATAATACACACAGACTTTGAAAAAGGATTTATACGCGCGGAAGTGATGGCTTATGACGACTTATTCAAACTCGGCAATGAGAAAGCCGTCCGCGACGCAGGATTATTAAGAAGCGAAGGTAAAGAATACGCAGTAAAAGACGGAGATATAATAGAGTTTAAATTTAATGTATAGCAGGAAATTAAAGCGGGATTTTCTTTTTCAAGTCTGCCCAGCGGCAGAATATTAAGAATTTAATAAACAGTATAAAGAAAAAGGCTTTTTGTATGCCCATCACAAGAATTAAAAAGCCGCCACCGGCAAGAGCGCTAATCCATGCCCCTGCAATAAGAGCAAGATATATTTTAAATTTCTTGTCCACATACCAATGAAGAACATCCCAATTTATAATCAAAGCATTTATTTCAAGACCGCCGAGGAAACTCGTCCCAAATACAAAAAATAAAAGAATCGGCATATTGATTAAATTGACGCCGAATAAAACTATCCAAATCATAATCCATAGGCATTGAGCAATTTCTATATAAAACACCGCCGAATTTGACGACATCCGTTTTGTGAAGAATTTGCCTGATATAATGCCTATATAAATACCCGCTATAAAAAGAGCCAAAATTACGCTCGCAAATCTCAATAATTGACCGCTGTAAATTTGAATTGAGTAAGCCGCAATCAAATTGAGCCAAACGCAAGATAATCCAAATGCAAAAGAAGTTTCTGTATGTATCCTTTTGGACAGAAAAAAAGCGGCTATCGCTATGAAATATAAAATATAAGTATATCTGCTAAAAATCTCAAAAATGCTTACCAAATTCGGCGAAAAGCGCGAATGATTGTGCAAAACAGAAAAAATCATAGCTTTTGGGTCTGAATCGCTGTTTATCATATTCTCGCCGCCCGCTCTTTCAAATTCATAATTTAACCATCTTATTTTTTCTTCGTCCATTTTATCGTCAAGATAATATTTTGAAAGAGCTAAAGTATTGTTCTCCATAGAAGCGAGCCGCTTTTTTATATGCGCTCTAAAAGGCATTTTGTTTTGAGAAGCTATCAATATGTTTTGATTTCCCGGCAGAATCTCTATAAAAGCAAACATGCTTGCAAGAGAATTTAAAACGCTTTTATTGAGTTTTGCCATAAGATAAGTTGAAAAAGACATAGTCCCCGGCAGCCTCAAAGATAAAAAACCGCCTTTATTTAACGCTTTGTCGGCTTTTTGGAAAAACTCTTTTGTGTAATAACTATTGAGACCAAGATTGATAGGCGCAGGCAGCCCGAGCAAAATAAGGTCATATTTTTGATTTTTTATAAATTCTCTCGCATTGGCATTATAGATATGAAGCCTTTTATCATTAAAGATATTATCCAAATGGGCGGCGTCGCTTCTTATCATATCTATTATGCCTGCGTCAGGCTCTACATAATCCACATTTTCAACATTGTGTTCAAGAATCATTTGCAGATATTTTACCGCGCCGGATATTATCAAAATATTTTTGGGATTGTCGTGATGCAGAATAGATATATGGATAAAATCCTCAGACCCTAAAATATCATTGTCGGGATATGAAAAATTCAATATATGATTGCTGAGAAAGAGGCTTTCATTATTATTTTTAACCAAAACATTCTGCCCATAAGCGCTGTATTCAAAGTCTAAAACTTCCGTCTTGTCAAAATTTCTCTCAAAAATTATTTTGTCTATATAAGATATGGCTGATTTCGGCAGAGCAAAAACAATTAAAACAAAAACAGCCGACAAGATAAAAACCTGCGGTTTGGCTTTGATTAAAACGGCAAAAAGAACGAGCAAAGGAATTGAGACGCTCAAAACAATAAGAAAACCGGAGATATGAAAAACAAATAAACTAAAAACCGCAAAACCTGCGGCTATACTTGATATGAGATATAAAAATGATGTCTTTAGACTTTGTTTTGCTTTATAGCTAAAAAATCGGATTATTGTCAGAGACAGCATTCCGCTAAAAAAAGATGTCGGAAAAACTGAGTAAAAGATATATATAAAAGCCGCTCTTAGAGAAATGCCTTCTGCAAGCGGAATATGGAGGATATTTCTCAAATCTCTTACAAAAATGAATGAGAAAATGAATGATAATAAAAGCAATGGAATACATATTAAGATGATTTTTTTGAAGTTTTTAATGTCGGAAAAGGTTTCTGTTGCGGCTATGAAATATCCAAAAGATGCGCAGCATATAAAATGCGCGGCAAAAATGCCTATTACAAAATCCCCGCCTTGAAAGACGGGAAAAATCTCTCTAAATAAAAGGGTTTGCATTATAGAAGCGCAAAAACCAAAAACAATGATTGCAAAATATGGCATATTTTTTCTCTTTTGGGGGATTTTGGAAGGGTTTTGGCGGCGGTAGGAATTGAACCTACGACCAAAGGCTTATGAGTCCTCTGCTCTACCCCTGAGCTACGCCGCCTATATATACTTAGTGAGGCGATTTTAATAATTTAGAGGGTAAAAGTCAAAAAACAGGGCGAGAGCGAATTATCTATCCTTTGCATTGCCGTTTTAAAAGGTTTTTGCTAATATCCGAGCATTGCAAAAATACAATTAAGGCGGCAGACTGATGAATATAGTTCTTACAGGTTTTATGGGGACTGGCAAAAGCACAATAGGTAAAATTTTAGCGCAAAAAAGCGCTATGAGTTTTTGCGATATTGACGCTATTATTGAAAAAGAAAAAGGTATGACTATCCGTGAAATCTTTGAAAAGTTCGGCGAGCCTATATTTAGACAAATAGAAGCTGAGACGATAGAGAAAATATCCAAATTGGACAATATCATTATTTCTTGCGGAGGCGGGGCGGTTCTAAATCAAAAAAACATTGAAAATTTAAGGCGAAATGGAAAAATTATCAATCTCTACGCTGAGCCTGAGACTATATATAGCAGAGTAAAGGGCGATTTGAGCAGACCAGTCCTTAAAGGCTCAAACCCATCAATAGAAGACATTAAGGCATTATTAGAAAATCGTTCAAAATTTTATGCTAATTGCGATATACGAATAGACACAAGCAAAATCACTCCCCAAGAAGCCGCTGATAAAATAAAAGTTAAAGCGAGAGGTTAGAAGCGAATTTGGCGCCTTCCATAGCGTCTTTGGCATAGAAATCTGCGCCGATTTCTAAGGCGAATTTGGCTGTTACCGCCGCGCCGCCTATGATTATTTTGGACGGTAAAAGATTGGCTTTTTTTAGATTTATTACTGTTTCCATCTCAGGCATTGTGGTAGTCATCAAGGCGGATAAACCTATGATAATGGGATTGATTTCTTTGGCTTTTTCTATTATGTCTTGAGCGCTGACATTGACGCCCATATCTATAATTTCAAAACCATAACTTTCAAGAACCGCTCCAACTATGTTTTTGCCTATATCATGCATATCGCCTTTTACCGTAGCCAATAGGATTTTAGAGCCTTTGATGTTTTGATTGGACGAGTTTTTTAAAACCCCCTTTATTATCGCAAAAGCGCTTTGGGCGACTTCCGCCGACATTATTATTTGAGGCAGAAAATATTCTTTT
>JAISKX010000049.1 GCA_031260765.1 Endomicrobium sp.
AAAGACATTTGATAAGATTAAGACGCAATCAAAACCCGCGCCCTCAATTACAAAGCAAAAAGCAGAAAAACCGGAAAAGGTAGAAAAAGGGAAAACAGTAGAAAAAATAGAAAAACCCAAACAACCCAAAAAAGCCGCAACTCCAACAAAACCCGAGAAAGCAAAAACAGAACAAGCGCAAACAGAAAAAAATATAGATGGAGTTAATTCTAATGCTGAAATACGGCAATTAGTTGAGGAACTCACAGATTTAGAAAAAAATGGAGGATAAATTATGAGTATGGATATTGAAAAAAAGGAAGATGTAATTGAGGCTGTTCCTATCAATCAAAAAACTGAAAAAATAAAACCTTTGGATTGGATTTTATTATTGTTGGCTGTCATTTATACTCTTTTGCCGATAGATATTATTCCAGATATTCCGATAATAGGCTGGCTTGACGATTCTTTTATACTATCTTCAGCCTTTTTAAACATTCTGCAAAAAAAGACAAGCAAAACGAATGAGACGCTGAGCGCGATTTTTAAGTTTCTTAAATATATCGCCATTTTTCTTGGGATTGCTATTATTTTATTGTTTATATTTGCAGGCGCAGTTATAGTAAAACTGATACAAGGATAAATTTAATTATATGAGAGCCGCGCAATTTGCGCATCTCTTATTTAATATGGAGGATGACAGTATATGATTAAGAACATTGTTTTTGATGTAGGCGGAGTTTTTGTAATTTGGGAGCCGCGCGTTATTTTTTCAAGATATTTCGCCACTCCTCAAGCTGTGGAAGATTTTATGAAAGATATTGATTTTGAGACAGTCAATGATAAAGGAGATAGAGGCTTTAATATATCGGAGCAATTGAAAGGACTTATTATAAAATTTCCTCAATATAAAGAAGTTCTACAAGCTTATGATAGGGATTGGCTTGACGCCATAACAAATGATGTTGAAGGCAGTTATGATATGGCTATGCAATTAAAAAGAAATGGGTATAAAGTCTATATTCTTTCCAATTGGGAAGCCGAAAAGTTTAGAATAATCAATAAGCAAAAGAAATTTTTAGAAAATTTTGACGGATATATAATTTCCGGCGACATAGGCATAGTTAAACCAGATTTAAGAATTTATAAGGCATTGTTGGATAAATACAATCTAAGCGCCCAAGAATGTTTGTTTTTTGACGACAAACCTGCCAATGTAGAAGCCGCAAAAGAAGCAGGCTTTAGCGGTTTAATTTTTACAACAAGCGCTCAAGCCAAAAAAGACCTCAAAGCATTAGACATAAAAATCTAATCAATAAACAATATTGTTATTATTCAAATCCACGGTATTAGTTTTTTCCATAGGGGGGAGTGTTTTTTTGAGACGATTTTTAATTTTTCGTCTTTATGGACTTTTGTATAACCGATTACAGACGGGGTGTATTGAAGATGAATTTCTATTTCGTCGTTCTTTTCTGAGATGTCTTTGATTTGGGCTGGGATTGGGTTTAAACCAGAGCTTCCTATGAGATGGATTAAATAATGAGCTATGTCTCTTTTGTCTGTAATTAAAGATAAAACGGCGTCGCCGGCTGAAAGTTTTTTAGCTGAGACGCCGTTTTCTTCGTCTTTGCAGATTTGAGCTTCAAGTCTTAAAACTCCAAAATTCTTATGAGCGCTTGAATACATACCGGAGTTTTGACCGCTGTCTGCGGACAATTTTTTAAATTGAGAAAGGTTTAATTCTTCTTTCATCATTTCGGTCTTGACTAAAGATGGGGCGAAGAAATTTTGAATTAAATCGTCAGATGGGAATTTAGCAGATTGCAGTTCTTCGTTTAAATATTGTTTAAAAGGTTCTTCTATGCTTTTTGTATAGTCTTCCATTACCCCTTCGGACAATCTTGCTGAAAACACGGCTTTTTCAAAAGAAACCCAATTCATTTGAGATGAAATTTCATAAATTGCAGGATTGTGCGAAAACACTATATTAAATCTTAGGATTTGAAAAAGTTTTTTATTGATTACTATATGTATAAGACCGTAAATGCTTTCTTGGGGAAATATAATTTTTATTTTAAACACGCTTATCACTTTCAAAAAAACGGTGATTTTCTCAACGGCTTTTTTGATATTATTGTCTGAAAGAGACAGCGCAATTTCCGCTTCATCTTGTTCGCAGCCTGTGTCTTCCATAAGCAATTGTATGAGTTGGCTTGTATCTTTTTCTTTCATTTCTATTTAGCCCTCGGATGAAAATCATTGTAAATTCTTTTTAATGTTTCAATTGTTACATGGGTGTAAATTTGAGTAGTTGAGAGATTTCTGTGTCCTAACATCTCTTGGACGCTTCTCAAATCGCAGCCTCTGTCTAAAATATGCGTGGCAAAAGAATGCCTTATGGTGTGAGGGCTTGCTTTTTTTGTGATGCCTGCTTTTGCAAACCAATTGTAAAAAATTTGTCTTGCAGCCCTCGGGTCAAATTTTTTATTTGACGCGCTTAAAAAAGCAGGCGAGTCTATATCGCAAGGGAGACCTTCATTTTTCCTCTCATTTATATAATTCATAATAGCGGATATACATTTTTCACCTATGGGAATCAGCCTCTCTTTATCGCCTTTTCCGCGCACTTTGACTATATTTGAGATGAAGTCTATATCTTTGAGTTTTAAGTCTATTAATTCGCTTATTCTTAAACCGCTTGAATATAAAAGTTCAAGCATAGCCATATCTCTAAGTTTGATTTCTTCTATATTGAATAGTTTTTGCATTTCGTCTTCCGTCAAAAATATAGGAACCCTTTTGTCTTTTTTGGGATTTGACACTAAATTGAAGGGATTTTTTAAAACGATTTTGTTGATTATTAGGAATTTGTAAAAAGTTTTAAGCGCGGCGAATTTCCTAAGCAATGAAGACCTTTTTAGATTCCCTTCAGTTAGATAAGCCATATACTGCCTTATCATAATTTTATCAAGAGATGTAAAAGAAATATTATTGTCTTGCAAAAATAAAGCGAAATAAGAAATATCAGCTATATAAGCTCTTAAAGTGTGAGCTGAAAAATTCTTTTCCGCTTTTAGATATTTTGCAAAAAAACCTATTTGCTCTTTGTAGTCTTTTTCGATTTGCCTGTCGGTTTTTTTGTTTTTTTGATTTTCAAATCCGGCTTGTCTTGTTTTATCCATATTAAATTCCTGCATTTTGGGAACGCAGAGCAGGTTAGAAATTCTCCTCTTTTGCTTTGCCTTTTAAGCATCATTGAACCGCATTTCTCGCATTTTATATCTGTTTTCTCAGGCTCAGGTTTTATGGTTTTATTGCCGTTCTTATCTAAAGTGTATTTTGTTTTGCAGTCTGGATTTTTGCATAGGAGATAACTTCTGCCTCTATATCCGGCTTTTTTAATCAATGGACTGCCGCACTTGTCGCATTTTAAATCTGTTTCTATATCTACGAGCGGGCTTTTGCCGTCTTTTGCCAAAGGCATAGCCGTTTTACATTCAGGAAAACCTGAACAGCCCAAGAATTGCCCGCTTCTTGATTGTCTTATCACCATCTCTTTGCCGCAATTGGGGCATTTTATATCTGTGCTTTGCACTTTGATTTTTTGATGAGTTAGATTTTTTTCAGCGGCTTCCAATTTTTTTATAAATGGAGAATAAAAATCGCTTATGACGCTTTGCCATTTGATTTTATTTTCGGCTATGCTGTCAAATTTCTCTTCAATGCCCGCTGTGAACTCCACATTGATGATATTTTCAAAATGTTTTTTTAAAACATCATTGACCACTATGCCGAGTTCTGTGGGAATGAACTTTTTTCCGTCAAGACGCACATATAATCTGTCTAAAATCGTCTTGATGATAGGAGCATAAGTGGAAGGTCTTCCTATTTCGTGTTCTTCAAGAGCTTTTATTAGGCTTGCTTCATTATATCTTGCCGGCGGCTCAGTCCAATGTTGAAGAGGGGAAAGTTTTAAAAGATTTAATTGTTCTCCTTCGCTTAGAGGGGGCAGTCTCATATCTTGGCTGTCTTCGTCTATGTTATAAACTTTTAAAAATCCGTCAAAAATTAAAACGCTTCCATTTGCTCTAAAAATATAATCGCCCGCTTTGATATCTGCGCTTATTGTATTATACACGGCGTCAGCCATTTGGCTTGCTACAAATCTTTTCCATATCAAATCATAGAGTTTGTATTCATCAGGAATTAGATGAGACTTTATTGAAGACGGCGTTTTGTATGCTGATGTCGGTCTTATGGCTTCGTGGGCTTCTTGAGCGCCTTTTGATTTTGTTGTGTAAAATCTCGGATTTTTAGGCAGACAATTATCTCCATAGGCGCTTGATATATATTTTTGAGTTTCGGCGCGGCAGCTTGCGGCTATGTTTAAAGAGTCTGTTCTCATATAGGTGATGTGTCCGCTTTCATAGAGTTTTTGAGCTATGGACATAGTCCTGCTTGCCGTAAATCCAAGCCGTCTTGAAGAATCTTGCTGCATTGTAGATGTGGTATACGGCGCAAAAGGCGAGCGCTTTCTTTGTTTGCTTTCAACAGACTTTACTATATAAGAAGCATTTTCAAGTTCTTTTAATATAGCGTCGGCTTCTTCTTTATTTTTTATGGATAATTTTTCAAACTTGATATCGTTTTTTGAAAATATGGACGCTTTAAAAGGAACGGCGTTATTTTGTTTTTTTGATAAATCCGCTTCAATGCCCCAATATTCCACAGGGATAAAAGCCTTGATTTCTTCTTCTCTATTGCAAATTATCATTACGGCTACTGATTGAACTCTACCGGCTGAAAGCCCTCTTTTTACTTTTTTCCAAAGAAGAGGGGATAGTTTATATCCTACAATTCTGTCTAAAATTCTTCTCGCTTGCTGGCTATCCACAAGCCCCATATTTAATCGCCTCGGATTTGCCACAGCTTCTTTTATAGCTTCGGGGGTGATTTCGCTAAAAGTAATTCTTTCTATCTTTGAATCATTGAGTTTTAAAGCTTCTTTTAGATGCCATGCTATAGCTTCGCCTTCGCGGTCAAGGTCGGTGGCGAGATAGACTTTTTGAGAGGAGTCGGCTTTGCTTTTTAATTCGCTTATTATTTTTTTTGATTTAGGCATATTGACATAGGTCGGCTCAAAATTGTTTTCTGTGTCTATGCTGAGTTTTTTCTTAGGCAAATCTCTGATATGACCGAAAGAGCTTTTGACAGTGAAATCATTGCCTAAAATTTTTGATATTGTTTTTTCTTTAGCCGGCGACTCTACTATAACAAGATATTTTGCCATTGATTTACCTCGCTTTGTATTTGTTAGCGTTTTCTTATATAAATTTTCCCGCTAAGGCATTCTATAAGACCGTTTAATTCAAGATTGAAAAGTATAGACGATAATTGAGATATATTGATATTTAATTTGTCAGATATTAAGTCAATATGTATGCCTTCTTGCTCTTGCTCTATCAGTTTTAAAACGGAATTTTCTTTGCTGTCAAGAGCGGCTATATATGTTTTTTTGCTCTCTTTGGCAAGTTGTTTCAAATTAAAAAAAGACAATCGCAAAGCCATATCGCGCGGACTTATAGCGGCAAAAGCGCCGTTTGCTATCAATTCATTTACGCCTTTTGAGGATTCAAAATATATATTTGACGGCACGGCAAAAACATCTTTACCGTAATCAGCCGCGAATTTTGCCGTAATTAAAGCTCCGCTATTTTTTGCCGCTTCAATTACTAAAACTGCTTTTGAAACGGCGGCTACAATGCGATTTCTTCTTGGAAAAGTCGTTCTGTCAGGCTGTCTCAAAAGCGGGAACTCGCTTATTACGGCTCCGTTTTGCGCTATAGCGGCTTGCAAGGTTTTGTTTTCAGGCGGATAATTGACAAGCAAACCATTGCCCAAAACAGCTATCGTGCGTCCATTGTGTTCCATAGCTGATTTATGCGCTTGGGCGTCTATCCCTCTTGCAAGACCTGAGACTACTGTTATTGAATTTTGTGAAAAGAACGACGCAAAATCTTCAGTAGCTCTTTTGCCGTAAGGAGTGATTTTCCTTGAGCCGACTATCGCTATTGAATCAAAATCTTTTTCAATAATTTGTCCCTTGATATATAAAACAGGCGGTCTGTCTGAAAATTCTTTTAAAGCGGCGGGATAATTCTCATCGCCGTCTATTGAAATAATAATATCATTTTTTTGAGCAAGGGAAATCTCTTCATCTGTTTTTTTAGAGTTTTTTGCTTCTAATATATCGTCAGCGGTTTTTTCTCCAATGCCTTCAAAAGCGAGCAAATCACTCTTTGAGGCTTTCAATATGTTCTTCGGCTCTTGAAATACAGAAAGCAATCGGGACAGCCTTATACTGCCGATGTCAGCCGCAAGAAAAAGTTTAAAAATAGACAATTGATTTTCATTCATATTATTATTTAATTAACAAATAAATAAAAATAGAGAGTTGACACGGTGACCAGAAATTTGAGTTCTGGGCGTTCCAACTCTCCATATCTGATATATAAAGGAAAGGTCTCTATTTTATAAGCGGGCGATGGGACTTGAACCCACGACCTTCTCGTTGGCAACGAGACGTTCTACCACTGAACTACACCCGCAAAATTTTTAGAATGCTGAGGGCGGGAGTTGAACCCGCATCCAGTTAAGGACACGCACCTCAAGCGTGCGCGTATGCCAATTCCGCCACCCCAGCGTTTTCAAGATTACTTCTTTTCTTGTGCGGCAACCGGTTGTGATACGGGAGCCTGAGGGGATTGATTGAGGTTGACAACAGATGAGAGGGAAATCCTGCTTGACACTTTTGTAAGAAATAACGATGTGATTAAAAACAAACAAGCCATAACAATAGTTACTTTCTTAATAAAGGCTTTGCCCGATGGAGCGCTGAAAATTTGGTCTGCTCCGCCTCCGCCGAAAATACCAGCCATTCCGCCGCTCTTTCCAGCCTGCAAAAGAACAATGACAATCAAACCTGCGCAAACGATGTAATGAATTACTTTAAAAAGTCCATATAATGTTTCCATAGGCGGATTATAGCAAAAAGTAGTTTAAAAGCAAAATTAGCCGAAAAACTTCTTAAAGAAGCCGTCGCTTTGGTATTGGGCGTCTTTGGGGACTTCGCCCATTGATTTGGCGTATTCAAACAACGCTTTCTTTTGAGCGTCATTCATTGATTTGGGGATTTGGACATCTATATTTACATATAAATCGCCTTTATCCCTGCGTCCAAGTCTTGGGAAGCCTTGCTCTCTAACTCTTAAAGTTGTGCCTGCGGCTGTGCCTGACGCTATTTTTACTTTTACTGAGCCATTGACTATTGGGACATCGTATTCCGTTCCCATAGCGGCTTGAGCGAAAGTTATTGAGATTTTTGTATGTAAATTGTCGCCTTCTCTTTGGAAATTTGCCATTGGTTTTAAATGGATAATGACAAATAAATCGCCGGCAGGAGCGCCGTTTGAGCCTGCATCGCCTGAACCTGCTACCCTTAAAGTTGTGCCTTCATTTACGCCTGCGGGTATTCTCACTTTAATAGAATTTCTTTTTCTAACTGTGCCTGCGCCTCGGCATTGAGGGCATGGATTTTCTATGATTTGCCCGCTGCCATTGCATCTTGAACAAGTTTGAGCAAAAGAGAAAAAACCTGAAGAACGTCGGATTTGTCCGCTGCCGTGGCATTGCGGACATTGTTTGGGTTTTGTTCCGTCTTTACCGCCTGTTCCATGACAAGTGTCGCAAACTTCTTTTTTGGGGATTTCTACTGTAAATTCTGCGCCGTTCATAGCGTCATTATAAGAGACTTCAACATCCGCTCTTAAATCCGCTCCGCGATTTTCATTTGATCGGGAACTTCTTCTACGGGAGCCGCCGCTAAACATATCTCCGAGATTTTCAAAAATATCATTTATATCAACGCCGCCGCTATATTGAAAACCGCCTCCGCCGAAAGGATTGCCTCCGCCAAAAGGATTTCCGCCTCCGCCCGCGCCGTTGACAGCGTCATGACCAAAAGTGTCATATTGCTGTTTCTTTTGCTTATCGGACAAGACATCATAAGCCTCGTTGATTTCTTTAAATTTCTCTTCGGCTTCTTTATTGCCGGGATTTTTATCGGGGTGATATTTTAAAGCGAGTTTGCGATAAGCCGATTTAATCTCGCTATCCGCCGCCGATTTTGTAATGCCTAAAACTTCATAATAATCTCTTTTCATTTTTATTCCTTGTATATTTAATATAACTGCTCTGGGGTAAATTTCTCAATAAAGATGTTTTTCAAAGTCTCTATATATTCAACAAATTCTGCGTCGGTTTGGGTTTCGCCTTTTTTCAATTCTTCCAAAACTTCAAAAGAAAAAGCCTCTGCCCCATGAAGTTCCCAATCCCCGCGAATATTTAAAGGCACGGCAGAGCCTGTATTTTTAACAAACTCAAAACGATTGCGCCTACCTACAATATCCTTAACTCCCTCAATCCAAATTTTGCCATTGATATTGTTTTTCACCGCGCACACGCCGCCGAGCACTGCTCTATTTTTATAATCCGTAGTCAATTTTTTCTTGTCTTGTTTTTGCATAGATTTTTTATGTCCTCGCGATTTTCTCTAACATCTTTTTTGCTGAATTATTTATATCATCAATAATTTCTTCTCTTGTTGCATTTTTTCTGCGTTCACAATTCCATTCACGGATTTTGTGAATGTCGTCAATTGTAAAGTCAGGGCTAATTTTTGGTTTTGGGATATTGTGTATCATTTTTAGTTCTATGCAGTCTTATCACGCTTTCTTAATTTTTCCATATCTGCTTCTACTCTTTGAACGCGTAAAGCAATATCTCGCTCAACTTCTTCATGGCTCATTGAGCGATATTGTTCTCCGATCTGAACTCTTAAGTTGTGAATGTCGTCAACTGTGAAATTGGGGCTGATTACTATTTCTGCTGGTTTCATTATTTATTCCTCCTCTTTTAATAACATTGTTGGCGATAAAATACGCAATGAACTATAACCTGATTGTAAATTAACAGATTCTACAACAGTCATAGCGCGTAAATTGACTATATGTTTGAAATTCCAAGATACTATTGCATTACAATTATTCACAGTGGCAATTGCTATATGTCGAGCATCATCTTTGCTTTTCGGAGGCAATCCTTTTGATTCGGCATACAATTTCGCCAATTCATCCGAATCAATGTTGTGTATAACTTTAACATATTTAATTTCGAATAGTTTAGAAAGCATAAATGAATATTTTGGCTCTTTGCAACGCTCAATTTCTGCAATTACTATATCTGAAATGCAGATTTCATAATCTCCATTTTGTATATCCTTCCATAATAATTGAGTGTCTTTCATCTTTTCAGGAGCATCTGGAGC
>JAISKX010000055.1 GCA_031260765.1 Endomicrobium sp.
ATTGCTGATAGACAAATGCTCTATTGCCGATATTATTATGTGTTTGCCCTTGTCTTTTAGAGATGCGGCTATACCTTTTAAAGCGAGATTATTGGATTCCGTAGCGCAAGATGTAAAGATTATCTCAGCCGCTTTGGCATTTATTAGTTCGGCAACGGCAAGCCTTGCCTGCTCAAGAGCGTCTTTTGAGATAGAGCCAAGCCCATATACGCTCTGGGGATTTCCATAATACTCTAAAAAATATGGCTTCATAGCCTCAAAAACTCTTTCGTCTGTTTTTGTGTTTGATTGATTATCAAGATAAATCTGTTTCATAAATGCCTCCTTTCCTTAGTTTTTAGCCATTATACAAATAATTGCAGTTGCGCCGCCAACACAGTTTGTCTTTAAAATCTCAGGAAAATAAAGTATAATTTGCCTATCTCAAAAACAAAAACGCATTAAAATATGAATGATATTTTAAAACCCGTATCAGTCTGGCGGGCAAATTAGGAGAATTCTATGAATAAAACAAAATTGCAAGAATTAAGCGCTTGGAAAGACTTATCTAAGCATTATGAAGAAAACAAAGGAGTTCATTTAAGAAAACTGTTTGAAAATTCAAATAGATTTAATGAATTTTCAATACAAGATAAAGCCATAGGCTTAACTTTTGATTATTCAAAAAATCTCATAAATTCTCAAACTTTCTCTTTATTGACAGCCCTTGCGAAAGCCGCAGGCATTCAAGAATATGCCAAAAAGATGTTTTCAGGTGAAAAAATCAATTGGACTGAAAAAAGAGCGGTTTTGCACATAGCTCTCAGAAATCGCAGCAATAAGCCGATTTTTGTTGACGGCAAAGACATAATGCCTCAGATAAATGCGGTTTTAAATAAGATGGAAAAATTCAGCGATGATTTAAGAAGCGGCAAATGGCTTGGGGCTACAGGCAAAAAAATCACAGACATAGTAAATATAGGCATAGGCGGTTCTGACTTAGGTCCAAAAATGGTTTGCGAAGCTTTAAAATATTATGCCGATGGGCCCGCCGCTCATTTTGTGTCCAATATAGACGGCGCGGATATTTACGAAACTCTCAAAAAATTAAATGCCGAGACGACTCTTTTTATAGTGGCTTCAAAAACTTTCACCACTCTTGAGACAATCACCAATGCTTTAACTGCAAGAAAATGGCTTGTAGCAAAACTTGGGGAAAAAGCCGTCGCAAATCATTTTTCCGCTCTTTCCACCAATACTCAAAAAGTAAAAGAGTTCGGCATAGATGAAAACAATATGTTTGAGTTTTGGGATTTTGTAGGCGGGAGATATTCTCTTTGGTCTGCCATAGGTTTATCAATAGCCTGTTCTTTGGGTATTGAAAAATTTAAAGAGCTTCTTGAGGGCGCTCATTATATAGACAATCATTTTCTCAATACTACCTATGAAAAAAACATACCTGTCATAATGGCTCTCATAGGCATTTGGTATAACAATTTCTACAAAGCGTCAACTTATGCCGTTTTACCTTATAGTCAATATCTACACAGATTTAGCGCCTATTTGCAGCAAGGCGATATGGAAAGCAATGGCAAAACCATAGACATTGACGGCGATAGGGTGAACTATGAGACAGGCTCAATCCTTTGGGGCGAGCCCGGCACAAATGGTCAGCATTCCTTTTATCAATTAATCCATCAAGGCACAAAATTAATCCCATGCGATTTCATAGGTTTCATAAATCCCCCTGAAAAAGTAGGAGACCATCACGAGAAACTCATGGCTAATTTCTTTGCTCAAACCGAAGCCTTAGCCTTTGGACTAACAAAAGAGCAAGCCGTAGAAAATCTCAAAAAAAGCGCTATGTCGGATGATGAGATACAAAAACTCTCTCCTCACAAAGTCTTTGAAGGCAATAGACCCACAAACACTTTTTTATTTAAAGAATTAACTCCCAAAACGCTCGGAGCCTTAATTGCTATCTATGAACACAAAATTTTCACACAAGGCGTAATATGGCGCATAAACAGTTTTGACCAATGGGGAGTAGAATTAGGCAAAGTCTTAGCAGGCGTAATCTTAAAAGAGCTAACCAATTCTTCCGATTCCCAACACGACCCCTCAACCCAAAATCTAATAACAATATTCAAAAACCAAAGCGCAAAATAAGAGTAAAAAAACAACGGACAGTAAAATGAAAAACAGAACCGAAGGTCACGCCGTAGCTTTAGCGAAGGCGGAAAATAAAATCATTAAATCAATTTCACCCCTCGTAGGGGCAGACCCATGTGTCTGCCCATCTTTTGTATGGGCGTCCTCAACACAGCGCGCAAATCGCAAAGCGTCAGTAGTTATCTGCCCCCCTTGCGGGGGAAGTCCCGCAGGGAAAGGGGGGTGCGCGAAGCGGCAGTTAATGTGTGGACGCGAATCGGATGGGTGTTATTCCCTCCACCTGAAAGGGGGAGGGTTAGGGAGGGGGTCAACGCAGAGCGCAAATCCCAAAGACTCATGCCATAGCTTTAGCAATTCCCCACGCCGTAGCGCACAGCAAAGGCAGAAAGGCAGTCGCCTTTCGCCGTTCTCATTCAAACTCATCCTAATCGCTTTTATTTTTACATTTCTATCTTTATCTGCTTTTGCCGCTCCTGGTCGTAGGATTTACAACAACAATGCGGTTAATTCTTATGATTTTACTGGCATAACTGGTGGTCTAATATCAGGTAATACAGGAGGTCCTGGTGGCGCAATATTTATAGAAAATACATCAACTGTGCTGAATATTACTTACTCCGGCAATGTCACTTTTCTCAGCAATGGGGATGGCACTGCCAACGGCGGAGCGATATATATG
>JAISKX010000102.1 GCA_031260765.1 Endomicrobium sp.
AAGACTTCGTTGTGCAAGCAGGAAAAAGGAAGTTCAAAAAAATAGTATGGTAGTTGACTAAGTTGAAATTGTAAAATTACAATTATAAAAAAGGAGGCAGTATGAAAATAAGTAAAGCAGCGGGTTTATTTGTCGTAGTTGTTTTGTCTTTCGGGCTTTTGGCTTGCGGAGGTAGTAAAGTTATTAGCAGGGTTGATTCTGGAACTCAAATTGATTTGAGCGGAAATTGGAACGATACCGACTCTCAACTTGTGTCAAAAGAAATGATTTCAGAAAGTTTTGCAAATCCTTGGGCTGACAGATTCTATTCTGAAAACAAAAGACCGCCCAGAGTGATTATCGGAACAGTCTTGAATAAATCGGAAGAGCACATAAATACAGAAACTTTTGTAAAAGATTTGGAAAGAAGCCTTATAAATTCAGGCAGAGTTGATTTTGTCGCTTCAAGTTCTCAAAGGACTGAATTGAGAAATGAGAGAGACGAGCAAGCCGCAAATGCGAGAGACGCTAAAAGGCAAAGATATGAAGATGCGGCTGATTTTATGCTCAAAGGGCAAATCAACACTATTTTTGATGTTGAAGGCAAAAATCAAGTCAAATATTATCAAGTTGAACTTGAACTTATAAATGTTGAGAGCAATAGAGTTGTTTGGATAGGGCAAAAGAAGATAAAGAAATATGTTTCAAACAAGAAATATAAAGTCTAATTTTCAATGCGTCATTGCGGGCTTGACCCGCAATCCCGCCTTTGTTTTCTTATTTTGCGCCGCCGTATTTTTGGGCGGCTGCTCCGCCAATATGTCTAAATATTACGGCGGTTTAAGAAAGGATATAGCAAATAAACATTATGCGTCTGCGGCAAAAACTGTTGAAAGCAAGAAAAGCGAATACGGACAAAAAAATATCTTGCTTTTTTATCTTGATAGCGGAGCTGTCAATCAGTATGCGGCTGAATTGGAAAACAGCAAAAAAAATCTTGAAATCGCAAAACTTGTTTTTGACGAGAATTATACAAAGAGCATAAGCGCAGGCGCGGCGTCTATGATTTTCAACGACGCTTCTATGCCGTATTACGGAGAAAATTTTGAGAGAGCTTATATAACCGTTATGCAGTCTCTAAATTTTATTTTACAAGGGCAAGACAATGAGGCTGTCGTAGAAGCAAGGCAGATAGATACATTATTTAAGTTCTTTTTATCGGAAAAAGGTTTTTATACCGACGACCCTTTTGTCAGATATTTTATGGGTCTAGTATATGAAAACGGGGGATATTTAAACGACGCCCACATATCTTATTCTTTGGCTCTTGAGGCTTATAAGAAATCCAAGATACAACAAACAGCCCCTCAAGATTTGATAGACGATGCCTATACAAGCGCTTTGCGTCTTCAAATGAATGATAAAGCCGCTAATATAAAGAGACAATATCCAAGCGCCAAACAAAATATAATTCCCTATGAGCAGGGCGAATTGATAATTTTAGATTATAACGGCATAATTCCAGAAAAAACAGAAACTGTTTTTGAGCTTGCATTGAGTAAAGCATGGGCTTTTGTGGATATAAATAATATTGATAAGAACGATATGAAAGATTATCAGACAGCCAAATCGGCGGCTATATCGGCTTTTGCGAGCGACTATATAAAAGTATCTTTTCCAAAATATAAGCCCATAGTTCACAGCGTCCGCTCTTTTACAATTGAAGCAAAACAAGGCTCTAAAAGTTCTTATTTGGCGGCAGACTTAGGACAGATTGCTCAAAACACTCTTGATGCTCAAATAGCTAAAGTCTATGCAAAGACTATAGCTCGCGCCGCGATAAAATACATAGCTGGCAAACAAGTTTCTGCGAAAGCCAAAGAGAAAGGCGGCGATGGGTGGGGGGCGCTTGCTCAAATTGCCGCAAATGTTTATAGCGCTGTTTCCGAAACGGCTGATTTGAGGGCTTGGAATACTCTGCCTGAAAATATATTGATGGCGCGTATTTTTCTTCCGCAAGGGAAAAACACAATTACAATAAGATATATAGGAGCAAACGGCGCGGTTATAGGCAGTGAAGCTATGATAGTTGATATAAAAGGTAAAAAGAAAAATTTTGTAATTTTAAAAACTCCGGCTTAAAGCCAAATTTGGCTGTCAGCCGAGAATATAAAAGGAAGAGGGGGTTCAATGTATAAGATAGTTTCAAAGCAGCAGTTAGCTTCAAACATCACAAGTTTTTGGCTGTCGGCTCCAGACATTGCCAAAAATGCAAAAGCCGGTCAATTTATCATTTTCAGAATTGACGATTACGGGGAGAGAGTGCCTTTGACTATTGCAGGCGTGGATAAGGGAAAGGGTTTAGTCAGAATTATTTTCCAACACGCGGGTAAAAGCACAACGGCTCTTAGTTTGTTAAACGAAGGGGAATTTGTAAAAGACTTTTTAGGACCTTTGGGTCAGCCTACGGAAGTTGAGAAATATGGAACAGTATGTATAGTCTCAGGCGGAGTAGGCACGGCTGAAATCATTCCAGTCATAGACGCCTTAAAAGAGGCGGGCAACAAAGTTATTTCCATAGTCGGCGCAAGAACAAAAGAATTATTGCTTCTTGAAGACGATATAAGGAAAGCAAGCACAGAACTTATTGTGGCAACCGACGACGGCTCTTACGGCATCAAAGGTTTTGTCACAAATGTTTTGCAAGATGTAATCAGCAAAGAAAAAGTGGATATTGTATATGCTATAGGTCCCGTTCCAATGATGAAGGCAGTCGCCAATCTCACAAAAGAAAAAGGCGTCAGAACGCTTGCATCCTTAAATCCTATTATGGTTGATGGAACAGGCATGTGCGGCGCATGTAGAGTGACAGTTGACGGCAAAACAAAATTTGCTTGCGTTGACGGTCCTGAATTTGACGCTCACAAAGTTAATTGGGACGAACTCATATCAAGGCTGGGCACTTTTAAAGATTTAGAAAAAGTCTCATTAGAAAAATTTCAAAATGGAGGATGCAAATGCCACAGAGGATAATAATGCCGCAAAGACCTGCGGACGAAAGAAATAAAGATTTTCTTGAAGTCAACGACGGATATACGCGCGAACAAGCCTTAGAAGAATCAAAGCGTTGTTTGAGCTGCAAAAAACCGATGTGTGTAACGGGTTGTCCCGTAGAGATTGATATACCTGATTTTATAAAACCTCTTAAAGAAGACAATCCAGCAGAAGCCGTGAAAGCTTTAAAACGCAAAACCAATCTTCCCGCAGTATGCGGAAGAGTATGCCCTCAGGAAAAACAATGCGAAAAATATTGTATCTTGGGCAAAAAAGGCGAAAGCGTAGCAATCGGAAATCTTGAAAGATATACGGCGGATTGGGCTGCTAAAAATCTTAAAGAAAAAACGATTGCGCCTAAAAGCAATGGAATCAAAGTCGCAGTAATAGGCTCAGGACCCGCAGGTCTTACTTGCGGAGGGGATTTAGCAAAACTCGGATATCAAGTGACGATTTTTGAATCTCTCCACAGCAGCGGCGGAGTTTTGAGATACGGCATTCCAGAGTTCAGACTTCCAAAAGCCGTTTTAGATGCGGAAGTTGAAAATCTTAAAGATTTGGGAATCAAATTCTTTTTCAATACTTTAATAGGAAGAACAATAACCGTTGATGATTTGTGGAAAGACGGCTATAAAGCGATTTTCGCAGGCACGGGCGCAGGACTTCCTACTTTTATGGGTATTGAAGGAGAAAATCTCAAAAATATCTATTCTGCAAATGAATTTTTGGTCAGAGTAAATATGATGAAAGGCGCAAAATTTCCCGAATATGACACTCCTATATATAAAGGAAAGAATGTCGTAGTAATAGGCGGCGGAAATACCGCTATGGATTCAGTCAGAACGGCAAAAAGGCTCGGCGCGGCAAGCGTCAAACTTGTATATAGAAGAACAGAAGAAGAAATGCCCGCAAGACTTGAAGAAAAAATCCATGCCAAAGAAGAAGGCATAGAGTTTTGCCCTCTGACAAATCCCGTCAAATTTATCGGAGACGATAATAAATTCGTCAAAAGCATGGAATGCGTAAAGATGAAACAAGGCGAGCCGGACAAATCAGGCAGATGTCGTCCTATTGAAATTGAAAATTCCAATTTCACAATAGACGCCGACACTGTGGTTTTGGCTTTGGGTTTAAATCCAAATCCAATTTTCACATCTCTTACAAAAGGACTTCTTCTTGACGAGCACGGACGCATAAAAGTGGACGAAAATTTGATGTCATCGCTCCCGGGAGTCTTTGCAGGCGGAGACATAGCCGGAGGTTCCACAGTCATTCAAGCTATGGGCATGGGCAAACAAGCCGCAAAAAGCATAGTGAATTATCTAAATAAATAGCCGCGAAGCCGACCTCCCCCTCGTCAGGGGGAGGTCGTCACGCCGTAGCATAGCAGTCTTGCCACGCCGTAGTGCAAACGAAGGCGGGAAGGCGGGAAGGCGGAACGGGCGAGGGCGAACGCAGAGCGCAAAATTTCTTAATCCTCTAATAATTTATTATAATGCGCCGTCTCAAAAAATAAAAAAGTTGGTGAAAAATGAATAAAATTCATAAACAAACATCAAAAATCTTAATCACAATTATATCTTGTCTTGTCTTTGCAAATCTTTCCTATGCAGATTTGTCTTTGACCGACTTTATCGCTCTCAACGATAATGCGGATTTGATTTTTTCTAAAATCAAAAAAGCGGGGTCTGATATAGGCGGCGATAAAATAGTTAATTCTATCTGGGCGCAAGGATATATGAACAATGCTGAATTTAGAAAGAAATATTTTGATAATGAAAAACACGGCGTCAAATCTAATAGAGTAGGCGGCAATATCGGAATAAATCTTTTAACTTCAAAAGATTCTATTTTTGGATTTTATCTCGGCAATAATGAAACCAAGTTTGATATTGAGAAAAACGGCGGCGATTATACTCCCAATATGAATGAAATTGAAATCGGGGTATATTATGGTTCTTTCGGCGGGCTGCTCTCTTCAAAATTTTTGCTTGCCTACGGCTATCAACATTTTAGATTTCAAGATTTCGATTTTACCGGACATGGCGCAAAATTGGGTTATGATGGGGAAGGGGTAATACCTATAAGCAAGAGCATTGATTTCAAACCTTTTATTCAACTTCAAGGCATTGGCGTTTATAATGAAAAAATAAAAGATTCTATAAATGGTGATGCTTTTCCTTCTCAAATAACATATAAAGGTAAAGGGATAATAGGCGTCCGTCTTGCAGATGATAAAAGCGATTTCAATTGGAATATAGGCATATACGGCGGATATAGATTGCTTGGCTATGTGCAAGTAGATGCCGAATCAGTTTCTATTTCAACAAATACGAACATTGACGATGCTTTAAAGTCCGGTTCTGAGGGCGAGTTTATATATGGAGCTTCTTTGGGCGCTGAATATGTTTTCGGAATAATAACAGTTTTTGCAGGCGGAGGCATTGAGACTATAAATGAAGATAATGTTGTTGAATATTATGCCAATGGCGGAGTGAGATTTCTTTTCGGCGCAGTTAAAAAGAGCGAAGATAAAAAGAAAGATGAGGCTGCCAAAAACGATGACGCTTCAAGTCCAAAAGATGCTGATAAAACCGCAGCTGAAATAGGAGCAAAAGAGCCAGAAAATCTTTCCAACGCTCTTATAGCCCAAGAAAAAGCGGCAACTCAAATCGGAGCTCAAAGTCCTATAGAAAACCCAGCCGCCGTAGCTGTTATTGGCGGCGTAACAACACCCGTAGATTCTTCTTCAAATTATCCTGTTGAAAATCCTCAAGCTGCAAATCAGAGACCTATCCCAGTAGTAGAATTAAATGATGACGCTTTGCTATTGAAAAAGAGTCAAGACGACAAGCAAAGGTATGCCAATTTAATAAAGTCTTTTATTTTGTCCGTTTCTGTTTTTCAGCCCGGCGGATATGAGTTGACGAAAGATGCAAAACAAGAGATAAAGGCTTTATCCGACAATATAAAGAGATACGATTACAGTAAAATTACCATAGAAGGGCATACTGATTCTTCCGGCAATCCCGCGCAAAACCACAAAATATCTGAATTGAGAGCTCGCTCAGTTTTTGGAGAATTATTCATCAACGGCATCCCTCTTGAAAAGATGGAATATGTAGGTTTTGGCGATACGATGCCGATATCTTCCAATAACACTGCCTCTGGCAGAGCCAGAAACCGCAGAGTAGAAATCTTCGTAGAATAAAATAGGTGCGGCTGAAGCCGCGATACACACGGCGGGTGGGCTGACAGTTTAGTGCAACGGGATGGTCGCTTTGCCTTTTGGCGTCTTTTGACACAATTTGCCTGCTGATGTAGCTCCGCTACACGGCGCAGTCAAATTCTGCCAAAATACGCTCAAAATGCTTCGCGGAAGATAAGACAGCAATCTGATTTGTTACGAAAATTTAAAGAAAATAGCGTTCACAATGAATATCTATTTGTAATTTGCGATGGGCAATACTATACAAAAGATAAAATCAAAGATTTAAAAGAACTTACTTCAAACAGAAGTTTTGTAGTCAGAATAGAAGAAGTTGTAGCCATTGTTGAAAAAATTGTTAGCAAAGGTAAGCAATAACAGCGTTAAATTTCATCATGAAAAACAAAAACGGGATTTTTATTACTATTGAAGGCGGGGA
>JAISKX010000179.1 GCA_031260765.1 Endomicrobium sp.
ACCCCGCCCGGCAAGTGAAAGTAAAATACGGCGCAACAAAATGGAATGCTTTTGCTTACGGTTATCAAGAGGCATTCAGAGATATATCTTTAGCCGCAAATCTTGAAGCGATTACCGGCGATGAGGCTCTTAGCAATACAGTAGGAAATAATTTCACAATAGACGGACAAAATCATATATTAGATGCAAAGAATATATCAGCGCTTGGTTTTACATTACACAATAAGAAACTAGAACTTCAAGATATGTCATTTAAAAACTTCGGCTCAATCACAGACGGTTCAGTAATGGCAATAAACGGCGGACAAATCACAATCAAAGCAGAAAATGGGAATGTTCTTTTTGAAGGCAATAAAGCCAATGGGGTAAACAATGATATCGCTTTACAAGGGACAGCCGCGCTTGAACTCAATGCCGCAAGCGGCAAAACAATCACAATGAATGGCGGAATATTGGGCAGTGGCGCAACAATAAACAAAACAGGCGATGGCGATTTGCGCTTTAATGCGGGTTCGTCAATTGCCTTTGATGGAACTTTTAGCGTGAACGCGGGCAGAGCTATATTTTCTACAAATGCCTATATCCATATTTTAAATATCGCAAGCAATACAATACTTGGCTTAAATGCGGACTTTATAGGAAATTCAAGCAGCATTTTATATCTTGATACTATAATAAGCACAGGAAGCAATTTGTTGATAAATAATGTTATCAATCCGATAATAGGCAGTTCAGTTGCTGTGATATATGCTAAGAATCCAAGCGCGCCGGACAGTTTTTACAATATAATCGGCGGAGTATATCAATATAGTTTTGATTGGACGGGGACAAATTTTAATTGGGTTGGATATTTAAGGCTTGTAAGTATTGCTATTACAAATCAAGATATAAGTAGACTAAAATTCCTTGCCAACTCGCTATCCTTAGCCGCCAAATCGCATGGACTTGACGATATATATGGCAGGCTTGATGTCAGCGTCGGCGAAAAAGGCGATGCTTGGTTAGGTTTATACGGCGGCGGCAGAAATGCAGACGATTTTAGCATTGATAGTTTCGGCGGAGCGATGGGCGCTGATTTATATAAAAATCAAAACTTTGTAGGCGGTCTTTTTATTAGATATGGCTCAAACGATATAAAAGAAAAAGACAATAAAGGGACAATGGGAGAAACAGAATTTGGCATATACGGCGGCTTGTTTGAGATTTTCAATAGTCCAATAAATGCCCGAGCCAATATATCAATGGGCATACAAAACTATAGTATGGAAGTAGGCGAAACTGTTGACTTTAACGCCGCAGCAGTCAAAGGCGGGTTTGAAGTTGAATATGAGTCGCCTCTAACGCCAACAATAAAAATAAAACCTTTTATAGGCTTTCAAAGCGGATATGCAATGAATAATGATATAAAAACAAATGCAGGTATAATAAAATCCGATAGTTTATTAAGAATGGAGACAAAAATAGGATTGGGTTTGAGCGGACAATTATGGCAAATAGAAAACTTCAAATGGTATAGCAGGCTATACGGAATATTTTTGATAAGCGGCAGCGAGCCGAAATACAAAACCATAGATAATAATGGGAATGAAAACGAGACGCTCGGCGCGGCGGCAAAAGAAGGAATAATACAAGGCGCCATTTCTGTAGGCGGAGAGTATCAAATTGGAGAAGCAATATCTGTTTTTATAAGCGCAGGCGCAGATTTTGGAGCAGGTTTAGGCTGGATGGGCGGGGCAGGCATAAATTATAAATTCGGCGCGCCGGCGGCGTTAGACATCGCGCAATAAAATCTTTATTGTCTGCATATTAATTTCTTATGAGCAAAATATATTTGTCGCAAATAGCGGCAAGCGCTAAGGCGCATTATCTTTTTAAACTTATCAATAAGCGAGAGGGGGAGCAAAACTCCAACTTGCGTGTTTTTGCTTTTGTCAAAGACGAAGATTTGCAAGGTTTTTATGATGATATAAGAGCGTTTTTTCAATCTGACGCGCAAAGCGCGTTTAACAAAGACAATGTATTGTTATTTCCTCACGACTTGGCAAATACAAGGGCTTTTAGCATAGACAAAATAAAAAGCGCGGACAATTTTATTTTGTGCGGCTCGGAAAGCTCTATAAATTCTTTAATCGCAAAGCCCGACAGCGATAACAGCCTTACTCTAAAAGTAAATCAGGATTATAGATTTGAAGATTTGATTGTTTCTCTTTCTAAATTCGGTTATGAAAGAGTGGATTTTGTAGAAGATATTTTGCAATTTGCCGTGCGCGGAGACATAATAGATATATGGACTGGGTTAAATGACGAGCCTGTCCGCATACTTTTTGAATACGATAAAATAGAAACAATCAAATCCTTTGAGCCGATAAGCCAATTATCCAATACTCATCTTGACGAAATAAAAATTCTGTCTGTCAACAATGAACAAAATACCGCGACCATAAAAGATTATTTTCCCGCGCAAAATCAGCAAAACGCAATTCTCTTTTTTGATTACAAAATCTCAAAAGAATATGAAGCTGCTTTTGAAAAGTATGAACTCATAATCAATGACCCGCTAAATTCCAAATCGCAAAATCAAAATTACAAATCTTTTACAGGCTTTCAAGGCAATACTCAATATTTCATTGACACTTTAAAAACTTTTGCCCAAAACAAAATAGAAATAAAAATTTATTGCGCAAATAACGGCGAAAAAGAAAGGATTGCTGATATTTTTCACGATAATAAATGGTCTTTTGGCGCGCCGCAATTTCTTTTCGGCAATCTCTCAAACGGGTTTTATTTGGAAAGTGAAAATACCGTCTATATTTCAAGCCGAGAAATGCTCTATAAAAGAAAGCCCATATCTTTTCCAAAAGTAAAAGGCGGCAAGAGGCTTGAAGGCGTATGGGAGATGTCGGCGGGAGATTATATAGTTCACGAAAGATACGGCATAGGCAAATATCTCGGCTTAAAAACAATCAAAAGCGGCGGCAAAATTTCGGATTTTTTGTGTATAGAATATTCTAAAGGCGACAAATTATATGTTCCTCCAGACAATATCCAAGCAATCAAAAAATATATCGGCGTAGAGGGCGTGCGTCCAAAACTTTATTCTATGGACACGGGCGCATGGGATAAAATTAAGTCAAGAGCGAGGGAAGCCGCCAAAGAATTTGCAAAAGAATTGCTAGCCTTATACGCTCAAAGAAGTTTGATTGTCCGTCCGCCGTTAAAAGATGAAACCCCTTGGGAAAAAGAGTTGGCGGACTCTTTTCCATATCAAGAAACCCCAGACCAATTAAAAGCGCTTGACGATGTAAAAGCGGATTTCTCGCGCGCCTTTCCTATGGAGAGGCTTATATGCGGAGATGTCGGATATGGCAAAACGGAAATTGCCGTCCGAGCCGCTTTTAAAGCAGTTCAAAACGGAAAACAAGCCGCAATTTTAGCTCCTACCACAATTTTGTCAGGACAACATTTTGACACTTTTTCAGACAGGCTTTCTATTTTTCCAATCAAAATTGCAGTTTTGAGCAGATTTCAATCCAAATCCGAGCAGCAAAAAATAGTTGCGCAATTAAAAGATGGGCAAATAGATATAGTCATCGGCACTCACAGACTTTTGCAAAAGGATATAGTGTTTAAGGATTTGGGGCTTTTGATAATTGACGAAGAGCACAGATTCGGCGTCAAACAAAAAGAGAAAATTAAAAATATCAAAAAATCAATTGATGTTTTATTGCTTTCCGCAACGCCTATACCGCGCACTTTATCCTCTGCATTATCCGGCTTTAGAGATTTATCAGTGATAGAAACCCCTCCGCTTGGACGATTGCCGATAGAAACTTTTTTATCCGCCTATGATGAGAAATTGTTAAAAAACATAATCTCTGCCGAACTTTCAAGAGGCGGTCAAGTTTTCTATGTCTATAATAGAATAGACACAATGTTTTCCAAAGCGGAAAACCTAAAAAAACTCATACCCGATATGCGTTTGGGCGTAATTCACGGTCAAATGCACGCAAAAGATATAGAAAGCATTATGTGGAAATTTATAAATAGGGAATATGACATTTTGCTTGCCACTACTATTATAGAGTCAGGGTTAGACATAGCCTCTGTCAACACAATGATAATAGAAGACGCTCAAAATTTCGGTCTTTCTCAACTATATCAATTGCGCGGACGCATAGGGCGAGCCGTTCAAAAAGCTTATTGCTATATGTTTTATGATGATAAGAATTTGACGGATGAAGGCATCAAAAGGCTTGAAGCGATGAAAGAGTTTAATCAATTGGGTTCAGGTTTTAGATTGGCATTAAAGGATTTAGAGATACGAGGCGCGGGAGGCATACTCAGCGCCAATCAGCATGGTTTTATAAGGGATATAGGCTATGATATGTTTGTGCGTCTTCTTGATGAAGAAGGCGGCAAACTTAAAGAGCAAGGAATAATACAAGAGCCGCAAAATGAAAACAATATTGAAATAAACTTATCAATATCAGCGCTATTTCCAGAAACTTATATGGAAAGCGAAGAAATAAGAGTTCTATTTTACAGAAAGCTTGCAGAGGCAAAAGATATAGAAACAATCAGCGCCATAAAAGCCGAAATAATAGACAGATTCGGCAAACTTCCGCAAGAATCAGAATCCCTTTTTGAAATCGCCGCCTTAAAACTCACCGCCCGCGCCCTTGACATAGAGTCCATTTTTGAAAGCAACAGCATTATATCAATATGTTTTTCGCAAAAAGCCGACTTTTCCAATGCCGATTTCAACAAATTATTAAAAGATTATGCCGGCAAAATAGAATTCATAGCTGGCAAACAAAACGCATTCAGACTAAAAGCGCCGCCAGAGAGCAATACAATAGAATACATAAAAAAAGTCCTAAAAGACTTAAAATTTTATTTGAGAAGATAATAAAAAGGAATGCAAAAAGACAAGGGCAACAATGTATATAATGCAAGGTCTTGCCGTTGCGCTATGGAATTCCATAAAAAATCAATCTAATCAAATATACTATAAAAAATAAAAATGCTATCAACAGTAAAAGCTTTTTATACATTTGGCTTTTGTCTG
>JAISKX010000263.1 GCA_031260765.1 Endomicrobium sp.
CAAAGAGGCACGGGAGAAATTCCGGGCGTAGTTTATGAAGAATTAAATTATGAAGGATATGGTCCCGCAGGCGTCGCTTTAATTGTTGAGACTACAACTGACAATAAAAATAGGACAGCTTCAGAAATAAGAAAAATCTTCTCAAGCCACGGCGGAAATCTTGGCGAGGCGGGCTGCGTGGGCTGGATGTTTGAAAGAAAAGGGTATATAACTCTTGACAAATCGGCTGGCGATGAAGAAACTCTTATGAATTTGGTTTTAGAAGTCGGCGCGGATGATTTTACGAGCGATGCCGACAGCGATGTTTATGAAGTAATCACTGCAGTGGCAGATTTTGAAAAAGTAAAGAAAGCTTTAAAAGATAAAAAGATAAATATAGCTTCAGGCGAAATCTCAATGATACCGCAAACCTATATAAAATTGATAGGCGACGATGCGGCTAAGATGGTAAAACTTATGGACTCATTAGAAGAACACGATGATGTAAAAAATGTTTTTGCCAACTTTGACATATCCGCAGACGAGATGGAAAAACTAAACGGTTAAAAATATCAGTATCATTGCAGGCTTCAGCGTCGTCGCAAGTTTTTATCGTCATTATTGCAGGGGTAAGCGTCGTCATCGCAGGTTTCAATCGTCGTCATTGCGGGCTTGACCCACAATCTCATCAAATAAAAAGGTTATTAAATGATAGTTTTAGGAATTGACCCCGGCATAGCTTTAACAGGTTGGGGCATAATAGACGCTCAAAGCCGCGACAAAATCAAAGCCCTTCAATATGGATGTATAACAACAATCCCCTCTCAGACTACCATAGAAAGAATTCAAAGCATAAATACTCAATTACAAAAAATCATTGATATATATCAGCCTCAAAACATAGCTATAGAAGAATTATTTTTTTTAAAGAGGGCAAGTTCTATCGCTTTAATAGGGCAGGCAAGAGGAGCAATTCTTTTGACTATAGCCCAAAACAGAATAAAACTATACGAATATAATCCGCGCCGTGTAAAACTTGCTTTAACGGGCTATGGTTCAGCCGACAAACATCAAATGCAGCACATGGTAAAAACTTTTCTTGGCTTATCTGAAATACCTAAGCCCGACGATGCCGCCGACGCCTTAGCCATGGCAATCTGTCATATTCACACAGCATGGACGCAAAAACGCTAATGGATTATAAACAGCCTAAATAGAGGAGATAAAGTGATAGACTATATCAGCGGGACTTTAATATCTAAATCGTCGGACAATATCATTGTAGAGACTGCAGGTATCGGCTATAAAATAGCCGTTTCTATTTCAATGCTTTCTAAACTGCCGCCGGAAAGCGCCGCAGTAAAGATTTTTATTGTAGAAGCTGTCGCAGGCATGTATGGCGGGGTAGTCAATCTTTATGGGTTTTTGACTAAGGAAGAAAGAGATATGTATTTGCTTATAAAAGATGAAGTCCCCGCCACAGGCGCAAAAAAAGCTTTAGAATATATAGACAAAATTTCCAAATCTTTTGCAGATTTTAAAACTGCAATATCTTCCAAAAACGCCCCTATGTTAAACAGCATTTTCGGTTTTACCAAAAAAACCTCAGACAAACTCATAGCCGCTCTCAAAGACAAAATCGCCCAAGTAGATGTAATCGGCGAAGAGAAGTGGGCTAATATCAACAAAGCCTCAAATCAATTAGTAGAAGAAGCCGTCTCAGCCTTAATTTCTCTCGGCTACAAAGCCCCCCAAGCCCGCGCCGCCGTCTCCGCCGCCTATGACGAAAACGCAAACCAAACCTTAGAATCCTTAGTAAAAAAATCCCTACAATTTAAAGACTAATAAATGAAAAATAGCGCATAATCTTATAGAAGGCAATGGCAAACAAAAACGCAAAGCGCTCATTATCTGCCTCGTAGTATAGGAGAAAAAATTAAGAAAAATTTTATGTTATGGGTGAGGTTTTTATATTTTGAAACAAATTTATAAACACCTAATTTTGTAAAATACCCAAATGAAATTCAATTCTCTCTCCCTCATCTGGCGCAACTCTGCTTTTACTGCGTTTTTGTTGGCGCGAATGGCGGGAATGTTTGCCACTCAAATTCAGGCTGTGGTTATAGGGTGGCAAGTGTATGCGCTTACTAATAATGCTATGTCTTTGGCTTATGTCGGGCTGGCGCAATTTATCCCAATGCTTATTTTGCTTTTGCCGGCTGGAGATTTGATTGACCGTTATGCCCGCAAAAAAATTCTTTCGCTAAGTTTGATTATTGCCGCCGTTTGCGCCGGCGCTTTGTGGTATCTGTCGGCAAATATTGAAGGAAATGCTAATTCATTGAGAGGCATTTATGCTGTTCTTGTTCTTTTTGGATGTTCGCGCGCTTTTTCGGGTCCCTCGGTGCAAAGTTTGCTGCCGCAAATAGTTCCCCGCGAACAATTGGCGCAAGCCATTGCCACTAATAGCGTGGTGATGCGCGCGGCAAGTATCGGCGGACCTTTGCTGGGAGGAATACTTTATGGCATAGGCGGCGGGGTTTTGACTTATGCCGTTTGCGCCGCCTGTTTTCTGCTCGCAATATTTTGTCTCATTCCTGTCACAACTCTCTATGCCGAGCCTCGCTCTACGGACGCGGGCAGTATGTTTCAAAGGTTTAACATCGGCATAAAATTCATATTTAGCCGTCCAATCATCATAGGCAGTATTTCTTTAGACCTTGTCGCCGTGCTGCTCGGCGGAGTGGTG
>JAISKX010000219.1 GCA_031260765.1 Endomicrobium sp.
TTGTTTTGATATGAGCCAAGAAAATTCTCTCATTCCGTTTGTGGAAGATGAAGCGATTTTGTATTTGGCATTTGCAAGTTTAACAAGCATGGCGGATTTGGCAAGACCGTGAAAATCTATGCTCAAATCAAACCTTTGAGAACGAAGTTCCTTTCTCAATTTTCTGTAATAGCCAAAACTTCTTTTTTTTCTATTCCATATAAAAATGTTTTCAAGCATAGGATTGTCTTTTAAAATCTCGGCGCAACGCTCGTCAACAATCCAGCTGATTCTCGCATTGGGATATTTCTTTTTGATTGAGGAAAGAGACGGTAAAACAAAAACTATATCGCCTAATCTGCTGGGCTGGACTATTAGAATTTTCGGCGCGGGGTGGAGTTCTAAATATTTAGGTATGTCTTTTTTCCAATAATAATTGTCTGCTAAATCAAACAGTTTATTTACTTCATTTTCTACAAAAAGGGCTTTCTCATCTATATTGTCATTTTCTGATATATAAATGGGATTGCCGCATATTTGAACAGTTGTAGAAAAAGGTTTGGGGATTTTTTCTTTATCCCAAGTTTTTTTGAGTAAAAAATTTCTCCGCGCAGAGCAACATATAGGCACAATAGGCAGTCCTGATTTTTGAGCCGCATATATTACGCCTTGTTTTAATTTGTGATATGGTCCTTTGGGCCCGTCGGCGGCGAAAGCTAAACTATAATTTTTGCGTCCATACCTTATAATTTCTATCAGCGCCCTTTGCGCCCCGTGCGTGGAAGAGCCTCTCACTGTAATATAGCCGAGATTGTTTAATAGTTGAGACAAGATTTCTCCATCTTTGGACAGGCTTACCATAATCACTATATTATTGTTTTGATTGCTCATAAGCATTGCAAACTCATTGCCATGCCAGAAAGGATAGATTGCCGGCTGAGGAAATCTCGGAGTGTCGTTTAGATATTTTTTGTTGAGGGTTTTGTCTATTAAAAGGACTGCTTTTGTAAGTAAAGTTTCAATCATTTGAATTCTCTTATTTTATCTATCGTCAACTTGATAGAGCCTTTTTGCGATTTGACTGTCTGTAATGCTTTGGCGCCCATATCTTTTAATTTTTGTCTGTCGGACAAAAGATTGATTGAAACTTGCGCTAAATCGGAGGCATTTTTGACAATTAAGGCGCCGCCATTGTCTGTTAAAAGTTTGGCTTCCATCTTAAAATTGCTCATATATTTGCCAAAAAGCACAGGCTTTGCATAAGCCGCAGGCTCTATGGGATTTTGTCCGCCTTTATCTATAAGAGAGCCGCCTATAAAACAAATGTCCGATATTGAATAAATGTCTTGCAATTTTCCAAAAACATCAACCAATATAGCCGAGCCGCTTTCTCTATGAATACCCGAAGAAAAGAGTGTAAATGGAATTTTGGCTTTATCAAGCGCAGTTTTAATATTTTCAATTTTATCAATGTGGCGGGGGGCAATAAACATTTTTATATTTGGATATGTTTTGATTAAGATTTTATAGACTTCTATTATAGCTTCAATCTCATCTTCTCTTATGCTGCCTGCCGTCCAGACTATATCATCTTCTTTTAAGTTGAAATCAGTCCTTGATGCGCCACTTGAAAAATCTCTATCGTATTTGATATTGCCTGTGACAAAAGTTTTTGTTTTGCCTTTTGACAAAATCTCATATCTTTGCGCATCGTCTGCGCTTCTTGCAAGAACTGTGTCTATAAGCGATATAAAACCAGCCCAAAAGAAAGACATTTTATTATAAGTTCTAAAAGTTTTTTCCGATATTCTGCCATTGACGCTGACTATTTTGATTTTTTTTCTGTGAGCGCTGTAAAACATTGAGGGCCACAACTCTGTTTCTATTGGAAGGAAAATGTCGGGATTTATTATTTTGAAAGCCTTTGACATAATCGGATATAAATCCAAAGGCAAAAGGGCGATGAAATCTATGCTTTTTAAATCTTTTGCATATTCTCTTGCCGTCTTTGTGACTACCGTTAAAACTATTTGCGTTTTGTCGTCTTTTAAAGATGAAAGCAGAGGCTCAACGGCGCGGACTTCTCCGATAGACGAGCAATGAAACCATAGAGTTTTTTTTGAAATGTCGCACTTAAAATCCCATATAGCAAGGCGCTCTTTTGTCTTGTAAAAAAAGTTTCTTCTGAAATTTGAACTGAAAATTAAACCGAAAGGTATTAGTATGATGAAAAAAACGGCGAATAGAAAATTATATATGAATAAAAAAAATGCAGTCATTATAAACCTACTTTTATTTTTTTACCTTCTTTTTAGAGGCAATCCAATAAGACAAACCGCATAATGAATATTTAGGATTTAACCGCCCGTCATTATAACTTATGCCTATTTTACCGATGTCTATAAGAGAGTTTAATTTTTCATAATTTTCAGGAGCGATTTCAATGGAGCGCATAAGAATGCAATTTTCATCTTCGGCTTCATTTGATATTAGGCGGATTGCAAATCTCTTTGATTGTTC
The DNA here is from genome assembly GCA_031260765.1 of Endomicrobium sp. GTDB lineage: Bacteria > Elusimicrobiota > Endomicrobiia > Endomicrobiales > Endomicrobiaceae > Parendomicrobium. Next base: position 2,500 of record JAISKX010000219.1, read on the forward strand.
CAAAGCCTCTACGGCTAAAGAAGAGACAATTTTTTCCGTATCGTCCCCATAGAGATTTTTATCTTTTAAATATTCTTCTTCTAATGATGAGCCGATAGCGGCAAAAAACACCGTTTTTGCAATCAGTTTTTGAGGGATGTCTTTTTCGTTTTCAAGGATTAGAGAATCTTTTGGGAAGGTATCGTATATTATGCAGGGAGTTAAAAACTTTAAATAGTAGCGGACGGCTTTAGAAATGTTTCTTTGCATTTCTTCCGGAAGCTGCTCTACATTGTTCAATTTCTTGATTACACGCGAGATTTCTTGAACGGTTATATTTATTTTAAAGTTTTTTACTTTTCTCATTTTCTATTTGTTGCCGCAAGTTTTAAACGGGCTTTCTTTCTTATATCATATTCATATACTAAAGGAACGCAGATAAAAATTGAAGAATAAACGCCCAAAACCGTGCCGATTATCATAATATATGAAAAAGTGTGTATAACCTCTCCGCCCCAAAAGAAAAGAGCGCAAGCGACTATAAAAACAGTGACGCTTGTGACTACAGACCTTAAAAGAATGGAATTTATGCTTCTATTTATTATAGTTGCAAAATCGTCTTTGATATGTATTCTTAAATTCTCTCTCATTCTGTCAAATAAAACGATAGTATCATTGATAGAATAACCCGCAATGGTAAGCAAAGCCGCTATCACAGTAATATCAACTTCTTTGCCGACCAAAACCAAAAAGCCGAAAGATAAAACAACATCGTGAACAATACCTATTATAGAAGCCACGCCCCAAAGAGTGGACTTAAACCTAAAAGCCACATAAACTATCATACCTAAGAATGCAAAGAGAAAAGCGTATAAAGCTTGTTTTGTAAGATATTCCCCTACTACGGGACCTACAAATTCCATCTTTTCTATAGTCATTTTATTAGCGGCGAAATCCTTTTTAAAAGCGGCATTGATGTCGCTTTCAAATTTTGCCTGAGAGCCTATATCGTATTTCGCTCTGATAATATACATATTGTCGGACTTTTGTAAATCAAAAGAGTTTATGCCCGCGCCGTCAACGGCTTTGCGGACGGCTTGCATTTCCACAGGCTGCTCAAAAGAAACCTGCATCATTATTCCGCCTGTAAAATCTATGGAATAATTAGGTCCCCCTTTTACTATGTATGCCGCTATCAAACATGCAAAAAGAATTATCGGCACCAAAAAGAATTTGCGTCTATTGCCTACAAAATCAATATCTAAATCATGAATAAGTTGCACTGTGTCCTCCCCTTATATGTTAATCTTTGCTAAGAAATTTTCTTTAAATAAGAAATCATACAATATCTTAGTGACCGTTATTGAAGTGAACATACTTATAATAAGCCCGATAGAAAGAGATACTGCAAAACCTTTGATGGGTCCTGTTCCAAATTGAAATAAGAAAACAGCCGCTATCAGAGTTGTGACATTGGCGTCAAAAATCGTCCAAAACACTTTTTGATAGCCTGTCTCAACGGCAAGACGGACGCTTTTGCCAGCTTTTAACTCTTCCCTAATCCTCTCTAAAATCAAAACATTTGCGTCAACAGCCATAGCCAAAGTGAGCGCTATGCCCGCCACGCCCGGCAAGGTGAGAGTAAATTGGAAATAAGCCATAGCAGCCATCAAAATGAATAGATTTAAAACCAAAGCGATATTTGCAATGACGCCGGAAAGTCTGTAATAAATAAGCATAAACACAAGCACTGCAAGCACGCCGACAGCCGCTGATGTAAAACCTTTCTTTATGGAATCGTCGCCAAGAGTTGGTCCTACTGTTCTTTCTTCTATAATTCTTACGGGAGCGGGAAGAGCGCCGGCTCTGAGAACTGTCGCAAGCAATTTAGCGTCGTCTTGATTAAAATTGCCTTCAATTATAGCCTTCCCATCCGGTATCCTTGACCTAATTACAGGCGCACTTTGCACTATGGAATCAAGCACTATAGCCAATTGTCTGTCTTTATATCTGTCTGTGACATCTGAAAAAATCTTTGCCCCATCTTTATTAAATTCTATGCCCACTATGGGTTGACCAAACTGTCCTGTAAATTCCACCTTAGCATTTACAAGATATGAGCCGTTCAATTGGGCTTTATCTAATATATATACGGAAGAGCGCTCTTTATCTTCAAAAGGAAAAGCGCTTTCAGGCATAATTTTTGTGATTTCGGGATAAGCGGAAGGATTGTCTCTGTATTCTTTCGGGGATATGTTTTCGTCTCTTAAAAGTTCTACAACTTTGCTTGCCTCTTCGCTTGTATTTACAACTCTAAACTCAAGCAAGGCTGTTTTTCCTATAAGTTCTTTTGCCGCATTGACATCTTTAATGCCGGGCAATTGAACTACTATCCATCTATCGCCTTGTTTTGCTATCAAAGGCTCAGCCACGCCGAATTGGTCTATTCTGTTTCTTATAACTTCTATCGCTCTATCAACGGCGTCGCTCATATTAACATTTGCGTCCAAACCAGAAGCGTCCACTTCCAAAAGAAGATGAGAGCCTCCTTTTAAATCAAGACCGAGTTTTAAAACCTTAGACAAAATCGGCAGTCTGTCTTTTTCCGCCGCCTCTCTTTTCTCAGGCGTCATTCTATACCATTGAATTGAAGGCAATACTGCATAGACTGAAAAAGCCAGCAATGCTACTGTGACTAAGAACTTCCAATTAATTTTGCTCATTTGACCCTTTCCTTATATATAGATTTTGTTTCCTTATTTTAGCGATGTGTATTTGATAGCGCTAATGGCTGATACATTAAAATAACTTGCAGTAAAAACTGCAAGTTATTTTTTAAAACATATTCAATTTTCAATTACTTCTTTATAATATCAGCGCCTGCAACAACTTCAGCCGTATTTGCCGAAGGTCTTACAAAAACTGTCGTAACAGAGGGTTTTGACACTTGAACATTAACATTTTCAGCTATTTTCAATTCTACAATATTCTCTTTTACGCTTACGACAATTCCATAAATCCCGCCCGAAGTTACTACTTTGTCATCTTTTTTAAGCTCATTTAAAAGTTTTTGATGTTCTTTTGCTTTCTTTTGTTGAGGTCTTAAAAGGAATAAATAAAAGAAGACAAAAATCAAAATCAAAGGTAAAAATCCGCCAAGTCCGCTAAGTCCGCCTGCTTCCTGAGCAAATGCCGATTGAGGCGCTGCGGCAAATGCAAACAACAAAACTGCTAATACTTTCAACATTTTCATAATAACTCCTTTTTTGATGTGTTTTTTTAGCAAAAGTCTTATTTTTCCTACGAGAAAGGTTAAAAATGTAGGTGAGTTTTTGCTTTTGTTGGGCGATACTATCATAAAATAAGATTTATGTAAAGATAGCTAAAAATTGACATAGACAAAACAAATTTGATACATTCCGCGCTCTTGGAAATCAGTCCTCGCTCAAAAAAGGGCGGTTAGCTCAGCTGGAAGAGCATTTCCCTTACAAGGAAGAGGCCGCAGGTTCAAGTCCTGCACCGCCCACCAAACCTTTTTAAAAATAAAAAAGAAATCAGCGCTCATAAACGCTGATTTCTTTTTTGCTTATACTCAAAAACTGCTTTATTTTACAATCTCTTTTTTATCTTTTTTGAACGCAGGAAAATCCTTGAAAAGCTCGGCTATGCCGCCTATTGAGGCAGTTACACCCGCTGTTTCTAAAGGCAAGAAAATCTTTGTCGCTTGACCACTGGCAACTTTTTCCAAAGTTTCAAGATATTTGATTGCTATAAGGTCATTTGTCGGTTTGCCATTATGTATTGCATCATATACAAGTTCCACTTTATATTTTTCTGCATCGGCAACCTGTCTTATAGCTTCAGCTTCGCCGGTAGCTTCCAATACTTGTTTCTGTTTTATGGCTTCGGCTTCAAGAATTACGGCTTGTCTTGCGCCTTCGGCTTTCAAAATAGCGGCTTGTCTTAACCCTTCGGCTTCCAAGATATTTGCCCTTTTTTCTCTTTCCGCTTTCATTTGTTTAGACATAGCATTGGTAATATCAGTTGGGGGGTCTATTTTTTGTATTTCAACCCTTGTCACTTTTACGCCCCATTTGTCTGTGGCTTCATCTAAAACAAGTCTGAGCTGAGAATTGATTTTTTCTCTTGAAGTAAGAGTGCTGTCCAATTCCATATCGCCTATAACATTTCTCAGATTAGTTTGAGCAAGCTTCAAAGCGGCTAATGCGAAATTTTCAATGTTATATACCACTTTTACAGGGTCTGTAACCTGAAAATAAATGATAGCGTCAACAACAACAGAGACATTATCTTTTGTGATTACGCTTTGAGGAGGCACATCTATCACTCTTTCTCTCAAATCCACTCTAATCATCCTTTGAAATATCGGAATAAGGATATTGGGACCCGAAGACCTCGTGCCGGAATACTTGCCGAGCGTTTCAACCAAACCTTTTTCATACTGCCTAACAATTTTTACAGAATTGGATATAAAAATTATCACAAAGAATACGACAATCAACAACAATACTGACGATGATAATAATGACATAATTAAGCCTCCTTTTTTACTTTTAATTTTGTTCCGCTTATTGATTCTATTACTACTTTTTCTCCTTTTTCAATATCAAAATCAGATTCCGCAAGCCAAATATCGCCTTCAATTTTTACGAACCCGCATTTGATAGAAGAGATGTTTTCTGTGACAACGGCATTTTTGCCTATCAGAGCGTCAACATTGGTGTCAATAGCGGTTTTCTGCATTATTCTCTTAAATAGAGGTCTTATAGTAAAAATTGAAATCAAAGACACTATGGCAAAAACTCCGTATTGAACGGCATTTGCAATATCAAAAAAAGCAAAAATCCCCGCAATAAAACAACCCGCCGCAAGGCACAAGAAATAAAAAGTCCCCGCTGTAGCCATTTCTAAAATAGCAAATACAAAAACCAATATAAGCCATGCAATCCAAGTCATATACCCTCCCTTTTTCAGCCGATTTTTAAATTATTTTTATTCTTGTGATAGGCCAATATCTCAGCAAAGCTTTCCCTTTTACATATTTATCCGCAAGAGGTCCCCAAAAGCGTGAATCAAGTGAAAAGTCTCTATTATCGCCCATCATCATATAATGCCCTTCAGGCACTATCACGGGACCGAAATTGTCTCTTATAAGAGCGCCGGGTATGCCTGCAAAAATACCCATTTCCCAAGCTCTTTGATATTCTTCTTGCGTTTCAAATAAATAGGCTTTGGGATATAAATTGCTGTCTGAATGTATAGAATAAGGCTCATCAACTATTTCATCATTGACAAAAAGCAGCTTGTTTTTAACTTCAACCTTATCGCCTGCTATCGCTACGCACCTTTTTATAAAATCTTTGCCGCCTTCAGCTATTTCTGCTGAACTTAAAGCCGTATCAGGAGCTTTAAATACTACAATGTCGCCCCTTTGCACTTGTCTTAAAGGAGCAACCCTATTTAAACTGAGCGGGATGTGAAATCCATATATAAACTTGTTCACAAATAGGTGGTCGCCTTCAATAAAGGTATTTTTCATACTGCCGGAAGGGATTTTAAAAGCCTGTATGATGAAAAACATTATAAAAGAAGCGGCAAGCAAAGCCGTCCAAGCCGTATCAACCCAAGAATATATAGTTGCAAACACCTTTGACTCTATTTTGCGTTTCTTTTTTGTCCTCAACATAATCATAGCCAAAACAAAAAATAATAGACCTGCAATAAATAATTTGAACTCCATTGATGTCTCCTAATTGATATAGATTTTTTAGAACGAGGCTAT
>JAISKX010000010.1 GCA_031260765.1 Endomicrobium sp.
TCAATATAATGCTTGTTTATATCTATCGACTACCTCTTGAAATGTTAATTTTTCTTTGATAATTCACAGCAAAACGCTCAGAGAGGAAGCGAACTCCGAGCGTTTTGATAATACCCCATAAATTTATAGAATGACCTACACGGAGCGTAATAGCTCTGTAAAATGCCGACCAGCATATATAAAGAGTGAAATTCAATGAACTTTCTGACAAAAGTTCCTTGTATTACGCTCCGCTTTTAAATTTATATGACTATTTGTTGGCTTTATGTCCTTATTTTGCGGCAATTACACTATAAATAGTGTTAAATGTCAAGTGATTTCCTTTTTTAAGGGATAAGACAGGCAAAGGTGGTATAAAATGAATGATGACAATTTATCGGAAAAAATTAGACAAATTCTAAAAGAATTGGATTTAACTCAGGATGAGTTTGCAAAAAAGATAGGCACAAGCAGGACTATGATTAGCAAGTGGGTGACAGGCGAGAGCAATATAACTTTGACCAGCTTAAAAAAAATTGCAGAGGCGGCAAATAAGCCTCTGCAATTTTTCTTTGACGAATCAACAAATCAAAACAATACAAATCCCCCCATCCCAAACCTAACCCCAAACAAAGATAGCAAAGACCTATGGACAGAAATAGACTTCCTAAAAAAAGAAACCGAACTCCTAAAAACCCAAATAGAAAACCTAACCCTAAAAATCAAACTATCAAACAAATAAAGCCTCAGAGCTTATTAGTCAACCCCGCGATGAGGGAGTTTTTTAGTTGACATAAATTTCTTATTGATATACAATCCTTACAGAAATTAAGTAAAGATGCTTTGCGTCCCTTATCTACCGCATTGCAATAACTCTCTCGCAGAGAGAGAAAATATAAAAAGAGGATATAACTTATGGATAAAAGAATAACTATTCAAAAAACAATTGTCAGAGAGAAAGTAATGTCAATGTTCAATCATCCTTGCGCTGAGGAAGTGTTTTTAGAGATTTACAAGGAACACCCTCATATAAGTAAGGCAACGGTTTTCCGTATTTTAAATGATTTGGCGGCTGAAAAGAAAGTAAAAATGCTGCGTGTGCCCTATGGCGCTAATTGCTTTGATTACAAAACTGAGCCCCACTATCATATTCAATGTTCAAAGTGCGAATCTGTAGAAGATGTTGAAGTCAGCGATATGCAAATTCCTCAAAGCCCATTGGGGACAAATGGATTTACAGTTACGGGTTATACTCTTGTATATGAAGGAATTTGTCCGCACTGTCAAAGCAAAAAACAAAATATGCTTGAAAATTCAAGCGGTTTTCAGCAGTAAAAAATAAAAAAGAGGCATAGCCTCAAGGGAGGAAGTTATGGCAAAATTGCAAGGGACAAAAACAGCAGAAAATTTGGCGGCGGCTTTTGCAGGAGAATCTCAAGCGAGAAATAAATACACTTTTTTCGCAGCTAAAGCAAAAGAAGAAGGGTATCAACAGGCGGCGGCAGCTTTTGAAGAGTTCGCAGACAATGAAAAAGCTCATGCTAAACTTTGGTTTAACCTTTTGGGAGGAATCGGCGACACAGCCGCAAATTTAAAAGCGGGCGCGGCAGGCGAACATTATGAATCGACTGAAATGTATGTTAATTTCGCCAGGACGGCTAAAGAAGAGGGTTTTGACGATATAGCGAAACTTTTTGAACAAGTCGGCTATATTGAGAAAGAGCATGAAGCAAAGTATTTGAGCCTTCTCAATAAATTGGACAAAGAGCCTGAAGACCAAAATCCAACATGGAAATGCATAAATTGCGGACATACTGTGAAAGCAAAGAACGCTCCAACTCAATGCCCTGTATGCGGACAAGTTGATATAGCTTGGTCAGGTTCAAAAGCATATCGCCAAGTGAAAGACTAATTTTAAGTAAATAAGTAAAAAAGCCGCCCTTGCATAAGCAAGGGCGGCTTTTTTATTGTTATTACAACCGATGAGCATCTTATCTGACTATTTTTGTTTCCACTCTTCTGTTTTTGATTTGAGCTTTAAAAGTTCCGCTCTTGTCTAAAAGAAGTTTTTTGCCATAGGAGATAATCTGTATTCTTTTTGCAGGAACGCCAAGGCGGACATAGTATCTCTTGACGGCATTTGCTCTTTTTGCACCGAGTCTGACATTGTAATAATCTTCGCCAAAATCGTCGCAATAACCTTCAACCACTATATCCCCTTTTTTGTCTTTAAGCAATTCTTGCGCATTTTTGTTTAAAATGGCTTTTGCTTTTTCTGTCAAATTAGATTTCTCAAAATGAAAATTGACTCTCGCTAAACGGCGGACATTCTTTTTTGCGGGTTCAGATACTGCGGCAGGCGCGGGCTTTGTTGATGCTTGCACAGATTTTTCCGCCGTTGCTGATTGCGAAGATACGGCAGGCTGCTGTTGCTGCTCTTGCGCGATAGGCGCGGGCGCAGGCTGAGGGGTAGGCGCTTCTTCTTTCTTTTTGCATCCCAAAACTCCAATGGACAAAACCAAAACTGCGATTAACAACATTCTTATCTTACTCATTTATATCTCCTTTTTTAACTATATTTTTCAACAACGAAGGCGCGGTTTTAACAAAAAAAACATTAAAAATCAAGCATATTTTATATTTTGAATCTCACAGCCAAACTAAAAGCGAATTGTCCCGATTGCGCTGCAAATTCGTAATCTTTAGAAGAAGACACAACATCATTATGGAAAATATAGAAAATGGAAAAACTCCACAAATCTCTGCTATAACCGAGCGCAAATTTCGGCAAAATAACATAATTTATTAAGTTTTCATCGTCATCAGCCTTAGAAGTTAGATTAATCCCGCCTGCAATGACGCCGGTAAAATAAAAATCTTTAAGGAATACGAAAGTATAAGCATATCCTACCAAAGGTCCAATTTGAACATTCTCTTCAATGCCTTCAAAATTCAATTCATTATAATAGAAGCCGCCGCCGAGCAAAAAGCTTCCTGCGCTTTTCAATTGTTTTTCAGTTTGGCTAAAAGCCGCCGCCAAAGATAATTTGTCGTTAAAAACATATTCTATACACAATGAAGCTCTTTGAAAAATCATATCGTCAAATATTTTTTCAAATTTTCCATCTCCAGACTTGGCTCTAAATCCCTTATATCTTTGCCAAAAAGCGTCAATAGCAAAATGTTTCGGAAATATATAAAACTGAAAATCATCAGACCTTGTCCCTACGCCATGCCCCTCTTTAAAAACATCAAAAGAATAGGCAAAAGCAATACTTTTATAAGCAAAACCAAAACCCAGCTTATTTGGCGTATCCGGCTCAAAAGAAGCAGTTCCGCCTCCGTCTTCTCCCTCAAGCGTCATAAAATTTCTAACAATAAGAACTTGCAATAAAAAAGAATTATTATATTCTCTAACAAAAGCGCTTCTCGCCATTGTCTCAGCTTTCTCTTGAGCATAAGCAAAGCCGCCGCCAAACAAAATCAATGTAAAGCTAAAAAATATTGTTTTTAATCTCATAAGCTGATTATATAATAAATTGAAAAATGAACGACAATTTGATACATTCCCGCGCAGACAATACAGAACATTGAGATTTTATAAGGGAGTTATAAATGAAAAGAATATTTGTTTTGGCATTTGGATTTGTGTTTTTGGCGGGCAATGCTTTTGCTTTGGTAAAAGACGATAGGATTATGATAAAAGGTATTCGTCCTATGGGTATGGGCGGGGC
>JAISKX010000117.1 GCA_031260765.1 Endomicrobium sp.
TGGAAACAATTTTGGGTTTGGCTTTCGGCTCTTTAAGCGATGAAGGAAAAAGAAGAGTAAAAGAAAATCTTAGCGCATTGGATAAAGATGAAGATTTTAAAGATACCGAAACCGCTTTTTTGCTGAGCGCCGATATGGTATTTGGCTTATCCTATATTATCAAGATTTTCGGTTTGAAAACTTCCATCTCGGCAGGATATAGTTATATGATTTCTTATGATGAAATGTCCCCTGCGCCGGACAGCGATAAGGACAATCCCAAACCAAGAGGATATTATCTAAGCAGCAAATCCTCATTTTCCCGCGATGGCTGGATTTTCAGACTGATGATGCAATTATAAATATATAAATAAACGGAGGATTGATTTATGAGAGAATTTGTTTTGGCTACTGGAAATAAGCATAAAATTGAAGAAATTAGGGCTATTTTAAAGGATTTGCCTATTAAAATTATCCCCCTTTCTGATTTTCCTGAGTTTCCCCACACTATAGAAGATGGACAGACTTTGGAAGAAAATGCAGTTAAAAAGGCAAAAGAGGCGGCGGTTTTCTTTAAGAAATGGGCTATTGCCGATGATACAGGGCTTGAAGTTGAAGCTTTAAACGGCGCGCCCGGCGTATATTCTGCAAGATATGCCGGAGAACCTTGCTCTTATGATGACAATAATAAGAAACTTTTAAAGGAATTGTCAGGTCTTCCAAAAGAAAAAAGAAAAGCCTGCTTTAGATGTGTGATAGCAATAGCAAGCCCGGATGGCAAAATCTATACTGCAGAAGGTAAAATAGACGGCATTATCAACCCATCTCAAAGCGGGGCAAATGGTTTCGGGTATGACCCAATTTTCTTTGTTGAAGAATACAATAAATCCTTCGCAGAACTTTCCCCCTCAATCAAAAATCAAATAAGCCATAGAGCAAGGGCTTTGCAAAATATGAAAGAGAAACTTAATCAGTTAATAAATATGCTATAATCCGCCCGTTCATTCGGGGAGTAGCGTAATTGGCTATCGCGCCTGCTTTGGGAGCAGGAGGTTGCGGGTTCGAGTCCCGCCCCCCCGACCAACCTTTTAATATCCACCCGCTTGTCTCAATTAGGTTCTAAATTATGAAAAGAAATTTAATTCATATTGTGATTTCAATCATATTTGTGTTTTTTATAGGGCTGCAAAATGCCTATGGAGAAATGAAAATCACGGAAATTGAGCGCAAAGATGGGAAAATAAATATAGTTTTAAATGGAATTGTTAAAATCAATTCCATTAAGATAAAAGATGGAAAAATTGATTTCCCCGCTTATGCTTCAAAAGGGCGGATTTATAAAGAATTTGCTATTTTACAAAGAGATTTCAATCAATATATGGTTGACAGTATCAATAAGAATATAATCGCAGATTGCAATGATTTAATATCTTTTAAAATCAATAAATTCAAAATAATCAATAATCATAAGACAGTCAAAGCGGCGGTATCGGTAGTTTTTGACAATATATTAGAAGTAGAATGCAGAGTTATGAAAGGTAAAGACGGCTTATGGATAGCTTTCCCCGCTCAAAAGCAAGACAATAAATGGTTTAATTATATCCGCTTTATAGATTATGATTTAAAAAACAATATTGAAACAGCTTTGATAAGCAGATATATAGAATTGACACAAAAAAAGTAAATTTGCCTCTGCTATTTTTAAAATATAAAATAGCTAATGCATTCAAAAATCAATAACTTTTAGGAGCAAAGTATGTCAAGAGTAGTTCTAAAAAACATATATAAACACTTCACAAATTTACCTTTCTTCCAAGAACTCAATATTGAATTTCCAGATAAATCTTTTAGCGTTTTAACGGGACCCTCAGGCTCAGGCAAAAGCCTTGTTTTAAGAATCATAGCGGGTCTTGAGGAGCCAAGCAGAGGCGATATTTTAATAGATGATGCCTCAGTAAGAGGCATAGCCCCTCAAAAGCGCGATATTGCTATGGTATTTCAAAATTTTGCTCTATATCCCAATATGACTATATATGGAAATATGGCTTTTGGGCTCAAAATAAGAGGTTTTAAAAGAAAAGATATTTTGTCCCGCGTATGTTCTGCTGCGGAAATGCTCGGCATAGAGCATATTTTGGGCAAATATCCCAAAGACCTCACAAAAGACCAAAAACAAAAAACCGCTATAGGCAGAGCTATTGTAAAAAAGCCTAAAATATTCTTATTTGACGAACCTCTTGCAAATACCGATTTACAATCAAGGGCGCAGATGAGATTATTGTTAAAAAGATTGCAGAAAGATTTAAACGCCGCTTTTATATATTCAACCCGCGATACAACAGAGGCATTGACTATGGGTTCTCAAATCAGCGTGCTGAGAGACGGTTTTCTTTTGCAAACGGCAGACGCCTTAGAACTATACAATAATCCAGCAAATCAATTTGTGGCTGATTTTATAGGCGCTCCCAAAATTAATTTCTTTGAAGCAGATGTTTTAAGAAAAGCAAACGGCGATATTTGCCTAAATGAAGGCTCTTTTGAAGTTTTGATAAAGGCAGAATATAAAGAAAAACTCATCACAAGTTTGGGACAGAAAGTGATATTTGGCATAAGAGCGCAAAATTTGCATATAAAAACCAATAGCGATAGTGAAATCAATGTTTTTAAAGCCGCAGTTGAGCTTATAGAAACTTTCGGACAAGAAACTCATTTGCATTGTAAAGCGGGCAAAAATCAATTCATAATAGCAAC
>JAISKX010000134.1 GCA_031260765.1 Endomicrobium sp.
AATTCCAATGCTCAAAGCATAGCGCAAGGTTTGGCGCAAAATATTTTAGACGGAAAATTCAATACTATTTCATCGTCTTATATTTTGCTCGCTTTGCTTTCGTATGGGAAAGATATGCAAGAGAAAGATGCTGCAATTCACATCACTGCTATAGATTCAAATAATAAAAGCGCGGCTTTGCCGCCTATGGCAAAATTTTCTGCTGATATAAAGGCTTTTGAAATATTTTCAACTGGCGATAGCAATGGCGGAAATATATATTATTCAGTCGTTCAAAAAGGTTTTCAAAAAACCGTCAAAGAATATGCCAATGGTCTTGAATTGTCCCGCCAATATTTAGACGCAAAAGGCGAGCCTATAAAAGAAGTAAAAATCGGAGATGAGATAACAGTCCGTATCAGAGCGAGAATTGTAAATAAAGGCTATGGCAATTACCGTCTTGCTATAACTGATTTGCTGCCGTCCTGTTTTGAAATTGTATCAGACAGCCCAAAAGGCAATTTTGAAAGTTTCGATATAAGAGAAGACAGAGCGAACTTTTATATTTTAGCAAGCGGCGCCGTCGGCGAAATTACTTATACGGCAAAAGTGGTGAGCAGAGGACAATTTAATGTTCCGCCCATTTATGCTTGCGCTATGTATGAGCCGTCTATCAGCGCTATGACGAAAGCCTCAAAAATAGAGAGCAAATGAGAAGTAAAAAAGTTCTATATATAATTATCGCCGTCATTCTAATTTTAATTTTGATTAGGTTTTTTCCTAAAAAGACTATTCTTGACGGCTATTCTTTTTCTCAAAGCGTTTTTGCAAAAGACAATAGACTTTTGCGTTTGACTCTTGCAAAAGACGAGCAATACAGACTTTTCATTCCTCTTTCAAGCATGCCCAAAACTCTGCAAAAAGGCGCCGTATATTATGAAGACAGATATTTTTATTTTCATTTCGGCGTCAATCCAATATCTTTATCCAAAGCCTTTTGGACTACAATAATCAAAAAAGAAAAACCTATCGGCGCGTCCACAATCACAATGCAAACCGCAAAAATCGTCTATGGCATAAACAGTTCTAAAATCAAAGGCAAAATCAAACAGATTTTTGCATCTTTATGGCTTGAAATGAGATATAGTAAAAAAGATATTTTAGAGGCTTATTTGAATATCGCGCCCTATGGATACAATATAGAAGGAGCCGGCGCGGCTTCTTTAATTTATTTTGATAAGAGAGCGGAGAATTTGAATCTTGTTGAAGCCTTGACTCTTTGCATAATACCGCAAAATCCGAATTTTAGAAAACTCTCAGACAATCAAAAAAAAGAAAGGCTTTCTGCAAGAAAAAAACTTTTTGAGTTTTGGGCAAAAAGAAATCCGCAAGATTTAGACAAAGCGGCTTTTTTTGATTTCTCTATACCCATTAAAAACCCGTCTCAATTGCCTTTTCTCGCGCCGCATTTTGCGCAAAGAGTTATTTCTCAAAACAAAAGCAGTATTATTTACACAAATTTAGATTTGGACTTGCAGACTTTGATTGAAAAACAAATCAAAAATTATATAGCCAAAAATTCTTCTATCGGTATAAACAATGCCACCGCTATTCTTGTCAATTATAAAACTATGGATATAGCGGCTTATGTCGGCTCTGCAGATTTTTTTGACAAGAACATTGACGGACAAGTCAATGGAGTCTCCGCTTATCGTTCTCCCGGCTCTTTGCTTAAACCTTTCATATACGCCCTTGCTTTAGACAAAGGGCTTATACACCCGATGACTTTATTAAAAGATGCGCCGCGCCGCTACGGCATATACGCTCCAGAAAATTCAGACAGAGATTTTATGGGACCAATCTTTGCCACAAATGCCTTAACGCAAAGCAGAAATATACCCGCTATAGATTTACTTTTTAAAATAGGGGCGGATGATTTTTTAAATTTGTTAAACCGCGCGGGAGTTAGAAATTTAAAGTCAGCCGATTTTTACGGCGCATCTCTTGCCATAGGCGGCTTTGAAATATCTATGGGAAAAATCGCAATGCTTTACGCTATGCTTGCCAATAAAGGTTTTTTGCAATGGCTAAAATTTGATAAAAGCGCAAATTCTCAAAGTTTAAGCGTCTTATCTCCCGAAGCGTCTATTTTGACATTGAAAATGTTGAAAGATAATAAAAGACCGACGGAAGAAATAAAAGCGGCTGTTCACAATAATAATTATGAAGTCTATTGGAAAACAGGCACTTCTTATGCTTTCCGAGATATTTGGTGCGGAGGAATTTTCGGGGACTATGTTTTGATTGTTTGGATAGGACATTTTAATAATGAAGAAAAACAAAATTTCTTAGCAAGGACTGCCGCCTCTCCTCTCTTTTTTGAAATCGCTCAAAGCATAGCGCAGATTGATAAGAGCATAATAGGCTCTCAAATTGATATTGAAGATGCAAATATTGTCAAAACTCAAGTTTGCTCAGTTTCCGGACAACTCCCAACGCAATATTGCCCTAAAACCATAGAGACGCTGTTTATCCCGTCAAAATCCCCAATCGCTTTATGCGATGTTCACAGAGCGGTTTATATAGACAAAAAAAGCGGTTTTAGAATGCCTTATTATGACGCTCGCTTTATGGATATGAGAGTTTTTGAATTTTGGAGTTCCGACATTTTAGAGATTTACAAACTTGCAGGCATAAATATCAAGCAGCCTCCTCAATATGCTCCTGATACAGAAATCTCCAAAACCTCAACTTACGGCAATCCTCCGCAAATAGTTTTACCCACAGAAAACGCCGTATATGTGATAAAAAACAATGAAAAAATCCCATTCAAGGCAAATACCGACGCCGATGCAAAAACAATTTTTTGGTTTATAAACAATAAATTCATAGGACAAAGCAAATCAGGCGAAGTCATTTTTTCAGACATTCCATCAGGCGATTGGACTCTAAACGCCATAGACGACTTAGGCAGAACAAAAACAATAAACTTTAAAGTCAACGGCAATGACAAATAAAAAGAGCACCCCCTTATCAAAGGCAATGCTCTTTTATTGTCGTTATTGATTGTTTCCTATCTTTCAATTTCTATCATTTGTTGCATCGCTATATTTATTCTTTTTAGCGCAGAGGCAATAGTAAAATTTCTTTGTTCATCTATTGATAAAACGGGATAAAGAACAAGAGGTATTTCATATTTAATATTGTCAATTGCGCCGCTTGTTAGTCCTAAATTATCTTTGTATTTTGATATTTCTGTTTCATTATTATCATCTTGTAATTTTTTCTTAAAAACTTCTACAAAAAACTTATCGGCAAAATCAAAATTGTTTCTAATAGCATAGTCTATATCATAAAAATCTCTCGGTTTTGCTCTATTGATTGCTGCGGCGAGTTTATCCGCAAGAACTTCTTTTAAAGAAAGAGTTTTTACTAATCCGTCATCTATCAATGATTCATTTCTAAAAGGATCTGTAAATTTATGTTGAACCGGATGTTCTTCTATAGGCAAAACAATGCTTTTGTCTCTGGAACGGAGTTCAATTTTTATTGTTTCTACTTTGTCTGTAATAACAGAATTATATCCAAATTCAAAATTATATTGGCGGGAATTGTCCTGTTTTTTTAATTCTCTTGTAGGCATTAAACCGAATTGCTTCA